>NZ_JAPWCB010000006.1:0-96949 GCF_041433745.1 Gemella sp. 27098_8_149
AAAAAAGATGACTATAAGTACGAGTTCTTATAGTCATCTTTGTATTGTTATTATTATTGAGCTGCAGCAGTACCTTCTAGCATAGATTTAATATATGCTTCAACATCACTGTTGCTTGATTTTACATTGTACTCTTCAAATAATTTTTTAAGAGCTTTACTTACGATTGTGCTATCTTTCTTAACTGCTTCTTCAGCAGCTTTTTCAGCTAATGCTGGTTTTAATTCTTCGAATGATGAATCTTTTTCATCTAATACTTTAATGATGTGGTATCCAAATGAAGTTTTTACAACATCAGAAGTTTTATCTTTACTTAATGAATAAGCAGCATCTTTGAATTCTTTAACAAATGAGTTATCTTCTTTAGAAGACCAACCTAAATCTCCACCGTTTGAAGCATTTGCAGTATCATTTGAGTTTTCTTTAGCTAAAGTTGCGAAATCTCCACCATCTTTAAGCTTTTTAAGAACGTCTTCTGCTTTTTTCTTAGCTTCTTCATCACTTAATCCGTTTGGATTTGATTCACTTTTAACACTTACAAGAATGTGTGCTAGGTGATATTGGTGTTTATTTTTTTCATAGCTTTCTTTAAGTTTATCATCATTTGTACCAGCGTAATCGTTGATTAATAATGTTTGAGCAGCTTTAACTTTTAATCCATCTTTATATTTATCAAGTGTAAATCCTTGTTGTTTTAAAAGTTGTTCGAATTTATCTTTACCACCGTATTGTTCTTGAGCTTTTTGAAGTTGCTCATCGATTGATTTTTGATCAATTTTATTTTTGTATTTGTCTAAAAGTACTTTTTGAATCATCATACTAGTAGCTGTTTTAGAAAGTTGGCTAGCACCAATACTTTCTACGATATCTTTTTCTGTAACATCTCCTGCTTTACTAGAGATATATTTTGTTCCTCCAGCAGAGCATCCTGCTAATCCTATAACAGAAATACTTAATGCTATAGGTAAAATAGCTTTTTTAAACTTCTTCATTAAAATTTGTCCTCCTATGTATTATACATATGTATTAATATATCATATTTTTTAATATAAAACAACTAAAGAATCGGTGATATCAGTCTTGCAAACGCTTCTTTGAATTTTATTAGTAAACTTCTTTGTTGATACTTAGAAAATGAAATCAGGGTAGATTTTTCTATATCATTTAAGAATATGTCTCTAAACTCTTTTGTGGTCTTATCATCAAACATAAATGCATTTAGTTCAAAATTAAGTTTGAAACTTCTATAATCAAAGTTTGCACTACCTAAACTAGATATTTCATCATCAATAATAATCATTTTAGTATGGATAAATCCATTTTCGTAGATATAAGTTTTCGCACCTAATTCTGCAAGCTCACCAATAAATGAGTATGTAGCCCAATAAACGAAAATGTGATCAGGTTTATTAGGTACCATTATTCTTACATCAATTCCAGATAATATAGCCATCTTTAATGCATCCATAACACTTTCATCAGGAATGAAGTAGGGTGATTGGATGTAGATATATTTCTTAGCTCTTGAAATCATATATAGATAACTATATTTAATTTTTTGAAGCTTGTTATCAGGACCACTAGAAACTAACTGAATAGGTAGATAATTATCTACTGCTTTAGCAACGTGTTCAGCCGTTAATTTAAGTTGATCAGTTTTTTTTGTTGTCTGTGAATTCCAATCATCTATGAAACGATATTCTAAAGAACCTACCGCTTCTCCTTCGATTCTAAGGTGAGTATCTCTCCAATAACCAAATTTCTTATCTAATCCTAGGTATTCATCACCAACATTGAATCCACCCGTATAACCGATATTCCCATCGATTGTAACTATTTTTCGGTGGTTTCTGTAATTCATACGGAAATTGATAAGTGGAAATTTAGATTTGAAGAATCTTTTTATTTTAGCGTTGTTTTTTGTTAATTGTCTTAACGATGAAATACTTAATTTTCTTGAACCAATATCATCATAAAGAATGTACACGTCGACACCTTCTAAAAGTTTTTGTTCTAAAAGACTGAAGAGCTGTTTTCCAATACCATCCTTCTTTAAAATATAATATTGAATATGTATGTAGTTTTTGGCGTTTTTTATATCTTCAAAAAGTAATCTGAATTTTTCTTTTCCATCTGTAATAATCTGTATCTTATTTTTTTTAGACAAGAATGATTTATCAGTTTCAAAATTTAATTCTATAAGATTCTTGTGTTTATAAATTACTTGTTCGTTTTTGGTAATTTCATATGGAACAGTTCTTTTTAATAAGTTTTGTTGATATCTAATTTTTTCTTCATCTGAACATGGAAAGATTTTTTCTCTATATATAGGTCGTCCAAATATTAAATAAAGGATAAAACCTAGGTAAGGTATTAAGAATAATACTAATATCCATGCCCAAGATGATGTAGTAGTTTGATACTCTAGAAAAACTATTGAAAATGCCAATAAAGTATTAATAATTAAGAAAATTGTTAACACGATATCAAAATTTATATCATTAAAAATAGAAGTAATATAATAAAAAATACTAGTAATATTAATATTTGATAATTGTAAATTTATATGATTCATAATATAACACTCCTAACTTAATAGTACCTTAAAACATAATAAATGTCTATTAATAACATTTACATAATCAGTAGTCTTTCTGAAATGTTTAGAATTTAATTAACACTAAAATATAAAAATAGATTATTTTTGGTCATATATTAAACTCTAAAAGCATAAAATAATTAATTAATTTTTGTGTTATGAGTTGAATTTTTATGAATTTATATTATAATGGAATAGAGAACAAAAAAGGAGAATGTTATGCCTAATAATATTTTAGAAGAATTAAAAACAAAATTTGAAGATTTTGCAAGCGAGTTAGAAAATATTGAACCTGAAAAAGTTGATTTAACTCAAATTGACAGATTAATTGCATTAGTAGAAGAATTAGATAACGAAATTAAAACTATAAAATAATAGTAGGATTGGATAAGCTGAAGTGGGAGTTTTTTGCTTTTACTCAGCTTATCTTTATGAATGAGGATATGATGAAAAATAAAAACAAAAAAAGATTAAACGTCTTACTTACAATAAAAAAAATTGGTATTAATGGTGAGGGGATAGGATATTATAAAAAGAAAATTACTTTTGTAAAAGGTGCTTTACCTGATGAGGTGATTGTTTGTGAAATAGTTGAGGAAACACCAAAATACATTATTGGGAAACTTGTTAAAGTAAAAGAACCAAGCCCATATAGAGTTGAAATTAAACGCGAGTATGCAGAAAGTGGAGCATACGGGTTAGCTCATGTTAGCTATGAAAAACAATTAGAATATAAACGTACAATTTTATTAGATGCATTCGATAAGTATTATAGACTACCAAAACCTGATAAATTAGTTCTAAAAACATTAGCGAGTCCTGTAACAGAAGGGTATCGTAATAAAAACCAATTTCCACTAGCTGTTAGAAATGGACGAGTTATTGCTGGATTATACAAAGAAGGTTCAAATGATTTAGTTGAAATCAATGAAGATCTTGCATTACATGAGAATGGTAATAAAATAACAAACTTAGCTAAGAAGTTATTAGGAAAATATAAAGTAGAAATTTCTACAAACAAAAAGAATTATGGTGTGAAGTATATTGCTACAAGAACTTCATTCTATAATGGAGATGTTCAAGTAACATTTGTAGCGAATACTGATAAAATTAAAAACATGGATAAGGTCGTTAATGAACTTAAACGTGAAAGAATCGTTAAAAGTATCATACTAAATATCACTAATGATAAAGATCACCTGGTAATGGGAACAGAAAGTGTTACATTATATGGTTCAGATTATATCGTTGAGAAAATTGGGGATATTAAGTACGAACTTTCAGCTAAATCGTTCTTCCAATTAAACCCGCCAGCAACTAAAAAACTTTATGATAAAGTAGTAGAATTCGCTGCACTAAAAGAAACAGATGTTGTCTTAGATGCATTTTGTGGAGTTGGAACAATTGGACAATATGTTAGCCGTAATTGTAAAGAGGTTTATGGTGTTGATATTATTCCCGCTGCAATTAAAGACGCGAATGATAATGTTAAATTAAATAACTTAACAAACTGTACTTATGTTGCAGGAGATGCTAATAAAATAGTTCCACGTTGGAAGAAAAAAGGAATCGACTTTGATGTTGCAATAGTGGATCCACCTCGTGTAGGTCTTGGACCATTAGCTAAGAATTTATTAGCTGTTGATGCTAAGAAGATTGTTTATGTAAGTTGTAATCCATCTACATTAGCACGTGACTTAAAAGTTTTAACAAGAAAATATAAAATTAGACGTATTCAACCAGTAGACATGTTCCCAGGAACGGCAGCAGTTGAAGCGGTAGTTGAATTAATTAGAAAATAATTTCTAGGTGAAAAATATGGATAGTTTTGAACAATTGAAACAAGAAATAATGGCAGATAGTGATAATAAGAAATATACTGATGAAGGAATAGAACCGTTATTTTCTACGCCAAGCACAGCTAGAATATTAATCATAGGTCAAGCTCCTGGTATTAAAGCTCAAGAAAGTAAAATCTTCTTCAATGATAAAAGTGGGATTAAACTTCGAGAGTGGATGGGAATAGATGATGAAATATTTTATAAATCGGGTTTAATAGGTGTAGTTCCAATGGACTTCTATTATCCTGGTAAAGGTAAAAGTGGGGATTTGCCACCACGTAAAAACTTTGCAAAAAAATGGCATTCTAAAGTGTTAGAACTAATGCCTAATCTCGAACTTATTATTCTTGTAGGAAAATATGCACAAGATTATTACTTGGGAAATGATAAAAAACAGAATCTAACAGAAACTGTATTTAATTACAAACAATATTTACCACGTTATTTTCCAATTGTTCATCCTTCGCCATTAAATTTCCGTTGGCATAACAAAAATCCATGGTTTATCGAAGAAGTAGTACCGGAATTGCAAATAAGGGTGAAGGAAATACTAGAAAGACAACTCTGAAAAGAGTTGTTTTTTTAGTTACTGCAGAATTTTAGTTACCAAATATGTAACATTTGGGGAAATATTTAATGATATTAGTATAAAATAATACAATTTTGTAATCTTTCTAAATGAATACTTTCTTTTATTATATAATAATCTTAAAAAATATTATTATTACTATTAGGAGAAAATATATGGAGAAAAAACAATATTATTCTATAAGAAAGCATAAAAAAGGAGCAGTGTCAGTATTACTTTTCACAGCATTATTTGCAGTTGCAGGAGCTGGAGATAGTAGTGAAGTCAAGGCTGTCGATGCAAATCCAGTTGCTACAGCTGTAAAAGAGATTGCTGTAGATAAGGCTAAGGAGGTAGCGACAGATTATGCCAAAGATAAATTAGGGATAGTTGAAAAAGAAGAAAAACCAGATTCTGAAAAAAGTATTTTAGAAAAAGTTGGAGAAGCAAATATAGAAGGATTAAAAGAATCAGGTAATAAAATAAAGGATAGATTAATTGATAAACAGAAAAACAATGAACTAAATAAAGAGAATGTTGTAAAAGATTTAAAAAATGCTCCTGGTGGAGTATTGGTTGGTGGAATTAAGGCTACTACGGGGGTTCTGATAAATGCAGGAGCCGATAAACTTAAAGAGAGTGTTAATACAGGTGGTGTAAATGGTGATGTTTTAACAAAAACAGCTATAGATGTGTCAAATAAATTTGTGGGTGGAACAATAGATGAATCGTTAGGGAAAATTCAAGATAAATCTTTAGATAAAGGATTAAAAAAAGCATTTTCTGAAAAAAAGAAGATATTGAAAAAAAGTGCATCATCAAATCTTACAGAAGTTGGAGATAATACAGTAGAAGCTCTTATAGAAAACTATACAGATGCATTCAAGGATGGAGCGATTGAAGCGTTATCTAAATTAGATCCATTGAAAGGTGATTCGGAAAGAAAGATAATATGGAGTGAAGAAGAAATAAATAAAAACAAATATTATCGAGATTATTTTAAGGGATTAGATGAAAATAAAAAGACTCTGGATAAAATTGTAGAAAAAGCAGAAGAAAGTTCAGCAGTTTCTGGGTTAACAGGTCCCGCACTTAACGCATACGCAGATATAACTACTAGTTTAGCTAAGAGTGCTATTGTTGCAATTGACCAAGGATTTAATTACATGTTTGACATGGTTAATAAATCAAGAATTGAAGCTCAAAATAATAATAGGGATTTAATAACTGATGAGAAAGAAAAATCTGAGTTAGAAAAAGAAAATGATAGAGTATTTTCTAAGAAACCAATTAAAGCTTGGGAGCATGGTTCTAAGGAAGGTCTGCTTTTTGAGATTGAAAAAGAACTGGGTAATTTCAAAGAGGCTCAAGTTAATGGAGTACCATTAGATTCGTCAAATTATAGTCTAAGTAAGGGAAGTACAATAGTGAATCTTAAACCAGAATATCTTGATAAATTACATGAAGGTAGATATACATTAGGTGCAATTTTCAAGAAAAATGATGGAGATGATTATGTAACAACTACTTTTGATATTAAGAGAAAAGGTGATACTAATAAAATTACTGAAAAAGACGGAATATATATAGTACAAGATTTAAAAGATTTAACAGAAAAAAACAAGACTGATATTACAGATACAGAAGTTAAAAATGAAGTGAGTCTAGTTATTGATGTTTCTTTAAGTATGATTAATGTCTTAGATCAAGTAAAAGAGATGGCTAAGAAAACTGTAGAGAGTATACTGAAGAATTCAAATACAAAGATTAATCTTGTTGCTTTTTCAGGTGGTGCGGGTCTTGTTGTAGAATCAACTAATGATAAACAAAAGTTATTTGAGGGGATTGATAGCTTAATTCCATTTATTGGTACTAATTTCTATGATGCGTTAGAAAAAGCTAATGAGAGTTTTATTACTAATGCACCAAATAAATCAATAATTTTCATGACAGATGGAATTCCAGTAGGTGGTAAAGAAGAAAGTGATGATAAATTATTTAGTGAAAAAGAGTATGGAGAATCAGCACGATACGCTAATGCAGCAGTGCATTTGAAAGAAAGTTTCAAAGGTAAATATGATATATATCCAATAGGTTTCCTAAATTTTGCAGAAGACGCTAAAAAAGATGAGGAATTCGCCAAACGTTTACTAGAGAAACTGGCTACAAAAAAAGTTTATACTTCTGATAAGATAGATGAATTAGAAAAAGTGTTCGAGAATGTAGCAAAAGATGTAATTAAAAAATTTGATTTTGAATTAGGACATAAATTAGTAGCTAAGACACCAGAAAAATTGGTTTATAAACTTACTGAAACAGTACTTAATCCTAATGAAAGTGATTTAACAAAAATTCAGACAGAGTTAAAATTATTGAATCAAGGTAAGGTTATTGCTCCAACTTCGATTCAAACAATAGATGTAATATCTAAACAAGGTAAAGCCGTATTTGAGTGGTTAATTGAACTTAACAGAAAAGACTTTAAAGAAACTGATAAACTTAATTTTGAAGTTATTACTAGTACTTCTGAGAAATTAAAAGCAACTAAGAAAGCATATTTTAATATAGATAATAAAGTTACTAAGTATGAAGTAGATAGAAGTAAGATAGAAGAAATTATTAAAGATGAGATTGAAAAAGGCAAAGTTAATGTTAGGGAAATCTTATTAAAAGAATTAGAGAATGTAGCAAAATCTGAACCTATTGAGAGTGGAAAAGTTGAACCATTAGTTCAACCAGAAAAACCAACATATATTTTACCGACTGAGGTAGGTAATAAAGTGCCTAAAGAAAGTGCACATAAAGAGAACATACCACCAAGAGAAAAGCTGGAAATTTTCAAATCTAATGATAAAGAAAATGTGAAAGCACCAGTATTATTAGATTCAAAAGAAAAACAAGTGATTGAAAAAGAAACTAAAACATTACCTAATACAGGAACATCATCACAGTCAACTGCAATAATAGGATTAATTAGTGCAGCAGTTGCATTAAGACTAAGAAAAAAAGCTGAATAATATGTAAAAAGAGAACTCTGTATAGTTCTCTTTTTACATATCTATTATTTCAAATCTAGTTTGCTTACCATAATATACCTGAAGTGAAGATAGTATTGTTTTTAATCGTTCTAAATCATCAGTTTCTAAAACTATTTCTGCCTTACCTGAGATTACGTTGAAGGCATCACCACTTTTTACAGAGATTATCTCTATGTTTTTATATTTTGTAGTTTTTCTAACAAATTCACTAGCAATAACTGTTGTATCGATGGCTTCATGAGGTTCAGCCCCATGTCCGCCTTTACCGTAGATAGTAACTAAATATGTATTCATATCTATTGTTCCTCCTTAAGATTTTTTATTACATTAGCAGAATCAAATGCTAGTGTTAAGAATATTGAAGCTGTTTGTTTCATAACCTCTTCTTCAAAATCAAAATTTGGATGGTGGTGTGGATATTTAGCAAAGGTAGAATTACCAGCACCGATTAAGAAGAATGCACCAGGGACTTCTTCAACGTAATAAGCAAAATCTTCACCAATCATTAACGGTTCAATTTCTATTTGTTTAATTTCTGGAAGAATCTTAGAAGTTGCTTTCTGTATTTCTATTGTTCCTTTTTTATGATTTATAAGAGGTGGATAACCTCCGTAATAAATGAATTCTATTTCAGTACTAGGATATTCATTTTCTAAAGCTTTGCATAAGCTTTGAAGTTTAGTTAGCACCATTTTATGAAGTTCTTTATTAAAATGTCTAATTGTTCCAGTTATACTAGCTTTTTCAATAGAACTTTCTAATTTTCCTAAGGTGATGACAAGTGTTTCCCTTGGTTTAGAAAATCGTGAAACTATTTGTTGAGCCATACTAACAAATTCTGCAGCAAGAATGTTTGCATTTTCTTTAGTGTTGATTTTCACTTCAAATCTATCCGCAGCCGCACACAGCTCACTATAACTATATCCTAATGTTCCGAGTGGAAGTGGTGTCCAAAGATGAGCTCCAAATATTGCATCAACACCTTGTAAGCAACCAGCATCTATCATAGGTTTTGCTCCACCTGGAGCTTGTTCTTCACCGTATTGGAAAACTGCAACAACATCGTGTGGAAGATCTTCTTGATAATCCATTAAAACTTTACACGTTGCAAGTAATGCAGTTGTATGTCCATCATGACCACAAGCGTGCATTGCATTAGTGATTGTAGACTTGTATGGTGTATCTTTTGCATCATTTATAGGTAGGGCATCGAAGTCTGCTCGAAAAGCGATTGTCTTTGAAGAATCTTGTCCTTTTATTCTTGCAACTACACCATTTAAGCCGACTTTTGTTTTAATATTAGTAATACCAATTTTTTCTAAATATTCTTTAATGAATCTCGCTGTATTTTTTTCGTTAAATGAAACTTCAGGATGCATATGCATATAGCGACGAAGTTCAATCATTTCTGGATAAAATTTTTCAAGTTCATCTTGTATAATTTTTTCAATCATAAAAACCTCCAGATTACTTTTATTAATTATAAATACAATTATAGCACAAATATTTTAATAAATAGAGAATTGTTAAAGAAAATGTTTTCAATTGTTTTTTGTTTTTGATATAATATGAGTAAAATAGAAACTAGTAAAACTCAATTCGGGGGTGGGAGCATGGATACATTAGATTAATAGAGAGATTTTATTAAAAAGGAGTTAATGTATGCAAATATTAAATATTAAAAACATAGAGTTTGAGAAACAAGGGAAGATATTATTTAAAATAGAAAAATTGAGTATAAATACTGGTGATATTATTGGTTTAATAGGGAAAAACGGTTCAGGAAAGACAACGCTGTTAAAATATATTGATGATTTAGTTAAAGACAAAAATAATATTTCATCAGAGTTTTTAGAATTTGGAGAAAATTCTCTTCTTAAAAAAAGTGGAGGAGAAGTTGTTGTAAGTAAAATTAGGGGTAGTTTATTATCTAATGTGGAGCTATATTTACTAGACGAACCATCAACTTACTTAGATTATAATAATGCTAACAAAATAGCTAATCTTATAAAAAGAACTCCAGCGACTTTTTGTATCGCAAGTCACGATAGAAATTTCTTAAATAATGTTTGTACAAAGTTATGGATAATCGAAAATAATACTGTGAGAGAATTCAATGGGAATTATCACGAGTATAAGCTACAAGAAGAAATTGAGACTACTGAGTATGAAGCTGAACTGCAAAAGTACAATAAAGAAACTAAGAAGATTAAGAAAAGCATTCAAGAGATGAAAGAGGAACAGGGAAAAAAATCT
The DNA here is from genome assembly GCF_041433745.1 of Gemella sp. 27098_8_149. Lineage (NCBI taxonomy): Bacteria > Bacillati > Bacillota > Bacilli > Caryophanales > Gemellaceae > Gemella > Gemella sp. 27098_8_149. Next base: position 10,303 of record NZ_JAPWCB010000006.1, read on the forward strand.
GGAAAGCCAAAGAACATGAGTGGATCAGATTATAGAATTATAAGCGTAAAAAATAAAATTTCAAAAAACGAAAAGAGATTACAGAAAAAAATATCAAGACAAGAAGATAAACTAGAAACTAATATTAAACCTAAGCCATTAAAAGATAAATATGATATTGAATTTCTAGAAATATTTAAAGAAACCCATAAGAAGAGTTTTTGTATTAGTGAAAAAAGCTATGAAATAGATGGGAAATTTCTTTGGCAATCACCTGGTTTTACTTTTTCCAGTGGAGATAAGATACTAATTAAAGGAAAAAATGGTTCTGGAAAAACTACTTTTCTAAATTATGTGAAGGAGTCCATTCCGAGTTCCTTACAAGTAGCGTATTTCGAACAAAATAGATTTGATATCTTTGAGGAAGAAAAAACATTGTTTGAATTTGTGAAAGAATCTACTACACTAGATGATATAGAACTTAGAAATATACTAGCTTTACTAAATTTTAGAGGCGATGATATTAATAAGAAGATAGAAGTCTTAAGCAAAGGGGAGAAAGTTAAACTTTATTTCGTAAGTTTACTTTTTAGAAAAACAGATGTATTGTTGTTAGATGAGATAACTAACTTTTTAGATGTTGTTGCGATAGAAGCGGTAGAGAAGATATTAAAGAAATATCCCGGCATACTAATTATGGTCAGTCATGATATGGAATTTATCGATAATGTTGCAACTAAGGTTATAAACATCATGAACAAAGAAGTTTTAAAATTTGAGTAAATTAGAAGTTAATAATATATTTAGGAGAAAAAATTATGATAAAAATTATTATAGCCGCATTCTTAATATTAGGTTTTGTCTCGGCTGCAGTTGATAGCGCAAGATGGAAAGAAAAGGAAGAGGATGAGTAAAAAGAAAAGTGGATTATTGGAGACATTTAATTGCTCCAATAATCCATTATACATTTGACAAATCTCTTATTATGGTATATAATATTGATAATTTGAATAACACATCTTTAATGTGATCCAGAGAGGTCAGCAAAGATTTATTTATTGGAAAACCAAGTTTATTTATGCTGTCCTGCTCAATAGAGTAGGCTATTTTTTTGAGGTGAAGTATGAAAAAACGAATTCTTTTCGACGAAACAATGATTTCTAGAATGATTACTAGAATTGCGAATGAAATTATCGAACAAAATAAATTAGATGATATAGTTTTAGTAGGTATTCAAACTAGAGGGATTCATATCGCCAAAAGATTGAAACAAAAAATCAAAGAAATTGAAAATACTAATATTCCAGTAGAAACACTTGATATAAAATTCTATCGTGATGATTTAGAAAAAATAAGTGAAGAACCTGAAATAAAAGTTCCACGTTTTAAACTTGATTTGACAAATAAAGTTGTAATTATTGTAGATGATGTTCTTTATACAGGAAGAACTGTAAGAGCAGCGATAGATGCTATAATGGACGCGAGTCGTCCAAAAGCAATTCGTCTTGCTATTCTTGTAGATAGAGGACATAGAGAACTGCCAATTAGAGCAGATCATATTGGAAAAAATATTCCTACTTCAAGAAAAGAAAATGTAAAAGTTCATTTAAATGAAGTAGATGATGTTGAAGAAATATTATTAATTTAAATATAAAATCTTTTTAAGATAGTCCAGAGAGGCTAACAAGGGATTGAATTTAAAGTTTATACTTTATTTGAGTATAGCTATATTTAGGTATAACTATACCCAGATAATAACTTGAATTTAATAGTTGATGAACAGTCATACCTTGTAGCCGAACGGATACAAGGTATTTTTTTATACAAAATGGAGGAACTACTATGAGAAATATAGTAAAAATGTCGGATTTAACAAATGAAGAAGTTTATCAGCTTATAGAAAGAGCTTTAGAGTTGAAAAATGGTAAACAAGTAGAGCCAAGAGAAGACTTATATGTAGCAAACTTATTCTTTGAAAATTCAACTAGAACTAAACATAGTTTTGAGGTTGCTGAGCACAAACATAGATTAAATGTTATAAACTTCGAGGCTGCAACATCATCAGTAAATAAAGGTGAAACATTATACGATACTTGTAAAACATTAGAAATGTTAGGTTGTAACATGTTGGTTATTAGACACGGGCAAGATGCTTACTATAATGAACTTACTAACTTGAATATTCCGATTTTAAGTGGAGGAGATGGAAGTGGAGAACATCCAAGTCAATGTTTACTTGACTTAATGACGATGTACGAGAAGTTTGGAACGTTCGAAAATCTTAATGTAATCATCGCAGGGGATATTAAAAATTCTCGTGTGGCAAGAAGTAATTACAACATGCTTACAAGATTAGGAGCAAGAGTAAGATTTGTTTGTCCTGACATTTTCAAAGACGAGACGCTTGGAGAAGTAGTAGACTTCGATAAAGTAGTTGGAGAAGTTGATGTTTGTATGTTACTAAGAGTTCAACATGAAAGACATGACTCTAAAATGGGACTAAGTAAAGATGAATATCATAATAACTTTGGATTAACTAAAGAACGCTATGAAAGATTAAAAGAATCAGCAATAGTGATGCATCCAGCACCTGTTAATAGAGATATGGAAATAGCTTCGGAACTAGTTGAAGCACCTAAATCGGTAATTTTTGAACAGATGAAAAACGGAATGTTCATGAGACAAGCTATGATAGAAAAAATAATTAAAGATAATAATTTATAAAGAGGAGAAGCATATGTTACTTTTAAAAAACGGTAAAATTTTAGAAAATGGCGTATTAGTAGAAAGAGATATTTTGGTTGAAGATAAGAAAATCGTGAAAATCTCTGAGAACATCGAAGAAAATGGAGCTAAGGTATTAGATTTAGAAGGGAAATTTGTTTCACCAGGATTTATAGATGTTCACGTACACTGGAGAGAACCAGGATTTGAATACAAAGAAAACATTTATCACGCTTCAAGAGCAGCGGCACGTGGTGGATTCACTACAGCAATGCCAATGCCGAACTTAAATCCGGTACCAGACTGCTATGAGAATTTAAAATTACAATTAGACATTATCGAACGTGATTCGGTAATCAGAGCTATTCCTTTTGGAGCTATAACAAAAGGAGAAGAAGGAAAAGAATATGCTGATTTTGAAGAATTAGCTGAACATGTGTTTGCTTTCAGTGATGATGGTAGAGGAGTACAAGATGCGAATATGATGTATGAATCAATGATGGTTGCTGCTAAATTAAATAAAGCAATCGTAGCTCACTGTGAAGATAACTCATTAATCCGTGGAGGATGTATGCACTGTGGACGTAGAAGTCGTGAATTAGACTTACCAGGAATTCCTTCAGTATGTGAGAGTGTTCAGATTGCACGTGATGTTCTTCTAGCTGAAGCAGCTGGGTGTCACTACCACGTTTGTCACGTATCTACTAAAGAATCAGTTAGGGTAGTAAGAGAAGCGAAGGCGGCAGGAATTAAAGTTACTTGTGAAGTATGTCCTCACCACCTAATAAGTGATGAAATGGATATTCCAGAAGATAACGGAATGTGGAAGATGAATCCACCTTTAAGAGCACGTGAAGATAGAAATGCTCTTATCGCAGGTCTATTAGATGGAACAATCGATGTAATAGCGACAGACCACGCACCACATGCAACTCACGAAAAAGATTTATCAATGAGAAAAGCTGCATTTGGAATTGTTGGAAGTGAGACAGCATTCAGTCAACTTTATACGAAGTTTGTAAAAACTGGAGTATTCTCACTAGACTTACTAGTTAAACTAATGACAGAAAAAGTTGCAGATACTTTTGACCTACCATATGGACGTTTAGAAGAGGGTGGTTTTGCAGATTTAGTAGTAATTGACTTAGAAAAATCACTGAAAATTGATCCAGAAAAATTCTTATCTAAAGGTAGAAATACACCGTACGTAGGAGAAGAAATTTATGGAATACCAGTATTAACACTATGTGAAGGTCAAGTTGCATACAAAGATAGTGAAGTATTTGAAGTTTAAAAAATAAAAAACTTAGAAAGAGAGAACAAAGATGTACAGTTACGATAGACAACTAATTTTAGAAGATGGAACAGTATATAAAGGATATGGATTTGGTGCTAATAAAGCACTAGCAGGAGAGGTTGTATTTAACACAGGTATGACGGGTTATCAAGAAACACTTTCTGATCCATCATACAATGGACAAATAGTAACATTCACTTATCCATTAATCGGGAACTACGGAATCAACAGAGATGACTTTGAAACAATTAATCCTAGTATTAAAGGACTTATCGTTAGGGAAGTTTGTAAAAAACCATCTAACTTCAGAACGGAATACAGTTTAGATGAAGTATTAAAAGAACTTAACATACCTGGAATTTCAGGAATTGATACACGTAGTTTAACAAGAAAAATAAGAGAACACGGTACAATTAAAGGAATAATTACTGACCTTTGCATGGATCCAGAAGAGCAATTAGAAAACCTTAGAAAAACTGATTTACCAACGAACCAAATTGAACAAGTTTCAACTCAAAAAGCTTTCTTATCTTCAGGAAATGGATATAGAGTAGTACTAGTAGACTTCGGAATGAAATCAGGAATACTTAGAGAATTAAATGAACGTAATTGTGATATCGTTGTAGTTCCTCACAATGTAACAGCTGCAGAAATCTTCAGACTTAATCCAGATGGAATCATGTTAAGTAATGGACCTGGGGATCCAGAAGATGTACCAGAGACAATCGAGATGCTTAAAGAAGTTATGCCGAAAATTCCAGTCTTTGGAATTTGCATGGGACACCAACTTATTGCACTTGCATCGGGAGCGAAAACATATAAACTTAAATTTGGTCACCGTGGAGCTAACCACCCAGTTAAAAACTTAATAACTGGAAAAGTTGATATTACGTCACAAAACCATGGTTTCAGTGTTGATATAGACTCACTAAAAGATACAGATTTAGAACTTACACACCTATCAGTAAATGATAAAACATGTGAAGGGGTACGTCATAAAAAATATCCAGTATTTTCAGTACAATATCACCCAGAAGCATCACCAGGACCACATGATCCTAACTACTTATTCGATCAGTTTATAGATTACATGAGAGAATTTAAAGAAAAAAAATAGGAAACAACCTGAAAAACAATAGAGTATCAATGCAAAATTAAGGAGAATAAAAATGCCAAAACGTAATGATATAAAAACAATACTAGTAATAGGATCTGGACCAATTACAATAGGTCAAGCAGCAGAGTTTGACTACGCTGGAACTCAAGCATGTCTATCTTTAAGAGAAGAAGGATATGAAGTTATCTTAGTTAACTCTAACCCAGCGACAATAATGACTGACAAAGAAATAGCTGATAAAGTGTATATGGAGCCATTAACACTTGAGTTTGTAAGTAAAATCATTCGAAAAGAAAGACCGGATGCATTACTTCCAACATTAGGAGGACAAGTAGGGCTTAACCTTGCGGTTGAACTTCACAAAAGTGGGATTTTAGATAAATACGGAGTTGAATTACTAGGGACAAAATTAAGCTCGATTGAACAAGCAGAAGATAGAGAATTATTCCGTGACCTTATGAATGAACTTAATGAACCAGTTCCAGAATCAGCAATTATTACAACTTTAGATGAAGCGAGAGAATTCGTTGCTGAAATAGGATATCCAGTAATTGTTCGTCCTGCCTTTACGATGGGGGGAACAGGTGGAGGTATCTGTTATGATGAGAAAGATTTAGAAGAAATCGTAAGCAGTGGATTACACTATTCACCAGTTACTCAATGTTTATTAGAAAAATCTATCGCAGGATTTAAAGAGATCGAATACGAAGTAATGCGTGACTCTAACGACACAGCGATTGTTGTATGTAACATGGAAAACATTGATCCTGTAGGGATTCACACGGGGGACTCAGTAGTAGTAGCACCTTCTCAAACATTAACAGATAGAGAGTACCACATGCTACGTAATGTATCATTAAAAATTATTAGAGCATTAAAAATTGAAGGTGGATGTAACGTACAACTTGCACTTGATCCAAATTCATTCAAATACTACATTATCGAGGTTAATCCAAGGGTATCACGTTCATCAGCTCTAGCATCAAAAGCAACAGGATATCCAATCGCGAAAATCGCAGCGAAAATTGCTGTAGGATTAACTCTTGATGAAATAATAAACCCAGTTACACAAAACTCATATGCTTGTTTCGAACCAACGCTTGACTATGTAGTAAGTAAAATTCCACGTTTCCCATTTGATAAATTTGAAAATGCAGATAGAAAACTAGGAACGCAGATGAAAGCCACTGGTGAAGTAATGGCGATGGGTAGAACTTATGAAGAAAGTTTATTAAAAGCTATCCGTTCACTAGAATATGGAGTGCACCACCTTGGATTACCTAATGGAGATGACTTCACATTAGAAGAAATTATTGACAAGATTAAACAAGCTGGAGATGAAAGATTATTCTTCATCGGAGAAGCGTTAAGACGTGGACAAAGCACAAAAGATATTCACGATATTACAAAAATTGATATGTTCTTCCTAGAAAAAATGCAAAATATCATTGATATCGAACATGAATTAAAAGAAAATGTTGGAAATATAGATTTACTAGAATATGCTAAAAAATATGGATTTTCTGATAAGGTAATTGCTCATAGATGGGGAATGACAGAAGATGATATCTATAACCTTCGTCAAGAAAATAAAATAACTCCAGTATTTAAAATGGTAGATACATGTGCAGCTGAGTTCGTTTCAGAAACGCCTTATTTCTACTCAAGTTATGAACAAGAGGAAGAATCAATCGTTAGCGATAAGAAAAAAATTGTTGTACTAGGATCTGGTCCTATCCGAATCGGACAAGGGGTAGAGTTCGACTATGCAACAGTACATGCAGTAATGGCGATTAAAGATGCTGGTTATGAAGCAATCATCGTTAACAACAACCCAGAAACAGTTTCTACAGACTTTACAATCTCTGATAAATTGTACTTCGAGCCACTAACAGAAGAAGATGTAATGGCGATAATTAATCATGAAAATCCACTAGGAGTTGTAGTTCAATTCGGTGGGCAAACAGCGATTAACCTAGCGGCTAAATTAGAAAAACACGGTGTGAAAATTCTAGGTACTGCATTAGAAGAAATCGATAATGCGGAAGATAGAGATAAATTTGAAGAATTATTACATAAACTGGATATTCCACAACCACTTGGAAAAACTGCATTTGATGTAGAAACAGCAGTTAAAAATGCTGAGGAAATCGGATATCCTGTATTAGTAAGACCATCATACGTACTTGGTGGACGAGCTATGGAAATAGTTTATGAAGAAGCGGAACTACGTCGTTACATGAAAACAGCGGTAAAACTTACACCAGAACACCCAGTACTAACTGATAGATACTTAGTTGGACGTGAGATAGAAGTAGATGCTATTAGTGATGGGGAAACAGTAATTATTCCAGGTATTATGGAACATATCGAAAGAGCAGGGGTTCACTCAGGAGACTCAATAGCAGTATATCCACCTCAAACACTAACAGAAGGTGAAAAAGCTAAGTTAATAGAATATACAATTAAACTAGCAAAAGGATTAAACATCGTTGGATTATTAAATATTCAATATGTAATAAGTAAAGGTGAAGTATTCGTACTAGAAGTTAACCCACGAAGCTCAAGAACTGTACCATTCTTAAGTAAAATTACAGGAGTACCGATGGCAAAACTTGCTGCTGGAGCTATCATTGGAGAAACTTTAAAATCTAAAGGATATGAAACAGGATTATTACCAGAAGCAGAGAATGTGTACACTAAAGTACCGGTGTTTAGTTTCCAAAAATTAAAAGATGTAGATACTACTCTTGGACCTGAGATGAAATCAACTGGAGAAGTAATGGGAAGTGATAGAACTCTAGAAAAATCACTATACAAAGGACTTCTTGCAGCAGGAATCAAAGTAAGTGATCAAGGAAATATCTTATTCACAATTAGTGACGATGATAAAGAAGAAGCATTAAATATAGCAAAACGATTCTTCGGTTTAGGATACAACCTATTAGCTACAGAAGGAACAGCCAAGTACTTAGATGAGCACGGATTAAGAGTGACTCCAGTAGGAAAAATTAATCAAAGTGATTACAGTGTACTTGATGCTATATATAATGGAGATGTTGATGTAGTAGTAAATACTACTTCAAAAGATAAAGATGTAACAAAAGACGGATTCAAGATTCGCCGTGTAGCGAGTGAGCAAGAGGTTGTATGTTTAACATCATTAGATACAGCAGATGCGCTACTAAAAGTTTTAGAATCAATCTCATTTGATATATTACCACTATAAAATAAAAAATAAAAAAGAAGGGGAAAATTTTTCCCTTCTTCTTACAAAAAGGAGCATTTGGATGGATACTTATTTAGCAACAGTAATCAGTAATGAACAAGTAGCAGATAAAATATTTAGAATTGAATTGCAAGGTGATGTAGTTAAAGAAATGAATACACCAGGACAATTCGTAAATATAAAAGTAAGTAACAGCTATGAGTTTTTATTAAGAAGACCTATTTCAATTTGTGAAATTAATAAAGAAAAAAATACATTTGTGATGGTCTACAGAGCAGATGGAGCAGGTACTAAGAAAATATCTGAATTAGAAGCAGGTAATTTAGTAGACGTATTAGGACCATTAGGAAAAGGATATGATGTTTATACGCTAGAAAAAGGGCAAACTGCATTGCTAGTAGGTGGAGGAATTGGAGTTCCACCGTTATATGAACTGGCAAAGCAATTTAGAAGACAAGGGGTAAACACAGTACATATATTAGGTTTCAATAATGTGAAAGATGTGTTTTATGAAGAAAAATTTGCAGAGCTTGGCACAACTTATGTTGCTACGGCTGATGGAAGTTATGGAGAAAAAGGTTTTGTTACTGATGTTATAAAAAATTATGAAGTTGACTATGATAAGTATTATAGTTGTGGTCCATTTGCTATGTTAAAAGCATTAACTAAGATGGATGAAGAAAAAATGGGGTATATTTCTTTAGAAGAGAGAATGGCTTGTGGAGTAGGTGCATGTTATGCATGTGTCTGTGAAAAAATTGATGGTTCTATCTCACGTGTTTGTTACGATGGACCTGTATATGATTCGAAAGAAATAGCATTATAGGAGGAATTTATGAGCGAAAGATTACGAGTAAAATTACCGGGGTTAGATTTAAAAAATCCTGTAATGCCAGCATCAGGATGCTTTGCATTTGGTTTAGAATATGCTAACTTTTATGATCTAAGTAGACTAGGCGCAATCATGATTAAGGCAGCCACTAAAGAACCACGTTTTGGAAATCCTACACCACGTGTTGCTGAAACTTCTAGTGGTATGTTAAACGCAATAGGGTTACAAAATCCTGGAGTTCATGAAATATTAGAAACTAAATTAAAAGAATTAGAAAAATATGACGTTCCTATTATTGCAAATGTTGCAGGAAGTGAGATAGATGACTATGTTTATGTAGCAGAGCATATTAGTAAAGCACCGAATGTTCATGCATTAGAGTTAAATATATCTTGTCCTAATGTTAAACATGGAGGGATTCAGTTTGGAACGGATCCAGAAACAGCCAAGAACTTAACTAGAAAAGTTAAAGAAGTATCTAGTGTACCAGTTTATGTGAAATTATCACCTAATGTTACTGATATAGTAGCTATGGCAAAAGCCGTAGAAGAAGGTGGGGCAGATGGTATTACAATGATAAATACATTAGTAGGTGTAAGGTTAGATAAAAAGACTGGGAAACCAATTATAGCGAATGTAACTGGGGGGCTTTCTGGACCTGCGGTGAAACCTGTAGCAATAAGAATGGTTTATCAGGTGAGCCAAGCTGTAAACATTCCTATTATAGGAATGGGAGGAATTATGGATGAGTGGGATGTAATTGACTTTATCTCAGCTGGTGCGAGTGCTGTAGCTGTAGGAACAGCGAATTTTACAGATCCATATGCCTGCCCAAAAATTATCGATAAGTTAGAAGCGGCACTTGATGAACTAGGAGTAGATCATATATTAGAACTTCGTGGTCGTGCATATAAATAAAAAGGAGAAATATTATGAGTAAAGATGTAATAATAGCTTTAGACTTTCCAACTTTGGAAGATACTTTAAATTTTTTAGAAAAATTTGGTGAAGAAAAATTATTTGTAAAAGTAGGGATGGAATTATACCTACAAAATGGACCTGTTGTTATTGAAAAAATTAAAGAATTAGGACACAAGATATTCTTAGATCTTAAATTACATGATATTCCTAATACAGTTTATGGTGCGACAAAAGGATTAGCAAAATTCAAAGTTGATATTCTTACTGTACATGCGGCAGGTGGCTATGAAATGCTAAAAGCAGCAAAACGAGGAATGGTTGAAGGTGGTAGTGTGGATACTAATGTAATAGCAATAACACAATTAACTTCAACATCAGAAGAAGCTATGAAAGAAGAACAACTAATTGCTGTATCTCTAGAAGAGAGTGTAATAAATTATGCTAAACTAGCTAAAAGAGCAGGACTTGATGGAGTAGTTTCATCAGTTTGGGAAGCAAGATTAATTCGAGAAAACTGTGGAGATGACTTCTTAAAAGTAACTCCAGGAATAAGATTAGAAACAGATGAAGTAGGAGATCAAAAACGTGTAGCAACCCCAACTGTTGCTAACGAAGAGGGAAGTACACACATCGTAGTTGGGCGTTCTATAACTAAATCAGAAAATCCACTTGAAGTTTATAAACTAATAAAAAGTCAATTCGTAAAATAAAAATATACAGATAAGATAAAGGAGAAGAACATGGCATTAGAAAGAAAAATAGCAAAACACTTATTAGATATTGAAGCAGTGGCACTACGACCAAATGATTATTTCACTTGGACATCTGGAATTAAATCACCAATTTACTGTGATAACAGAATTACAATGTCATACCCTACGATTCGTCGTGAAATAGCAGCTGGTATGAGTGAAGTAATTAAAGCTAAATTTCCAGAAGTGGAAGTAGTTGCTGGTACAGCAACAGCAGGTATCCCACACGCGGCATGGGTAAGTGAAGTACTAGATTTACCTATGATTTACGTGAGAGATTCAGCTAAAAAACATGGGAAAACAAACCAAATCGAAGGTAGATTACTAGAAGGACAAAAAGTTGTTATTATTGAAGACTTAATCTCAACAGGATTATCTTCATTAAAAGTAGCTAAAGCATTAGAAGAAGCTGGTGCAAAAGTTCTTGGTGTTGTGGCAATATTTAGCTATGAACTTAAGAAAGCACAAGATGCCTTTGCAGCTGATAAAGTAGAGTATCATACTTTGACTAACTATAATTACTTAATCGAAGAAGCGGTAGCAAGTGATTATATCAAACAAGAAGATGTAGAAAAACTTCTTGAGTGGAGAAATAATTTATAGGAATTTACAAAATATTAAAGGTGTAACATAGGTAGAGATGTCTAAGTTGCACCTTTTTACTTTTTCATTTTTAATTTGATAGCGATTATCAATGGCTTATGATATAATTATAGTATTAATATGAAGCAGTGGGGGAATGAGAAATGGATAATATTATTGATGTAAGTATACCAGTCGCGCAAGTCGTTGATAAACATCCAGAAGTGTTAGATATTCTAGTAGATTTAGGATTTAAGCCACTGGCTAATCCAATTATGAGAAATACTGTAGGAAGAAAGACTTCACTTAGAATGGGTTCGAAGTTGGCAGGAATTAAACTTGAAACAATTATTGCTACATTAGAAGCTAATGGTTATGAAGTAGTAGGAATGGACTAATGGCTACAAAGAGAATTGAAGTTTTACGAGACATATTGTTACGACTTCATAATGGAGAATCTGCAGAGTCAGTACAAGCTGAATTTAATGAACATTTTTCTGGAGTATCTGCTATTGAGATCTCTTTAATGGAGCATGAACTTATGAATTCAGATTCTGGCGTAACTTTTGAAGATGTAATGAAGTTATGTAATGTACATGCTAATCTATTTAAAGGTGCGATAAAAAATGTTGAAGTTGAAGATAGTGAGCATCCAGGACATCCAGTTCAAGTGTTTAAGCAAGAGAATTTGGCCTTAAGAGCTGCGATTATTAGAGTTCGCCGAATTCTAGACAACTATGCAAAGCTCGATGATGGTGACACAAAAGAAGCTGTTTTAAAAGGATTGCTGCGCCAGTTACAACTATTAGGTCAATTTGATATTCATTACAAACGTAAAGAAGAACTGATGTTTCCTATAATGGAAAAATATGGTCATGATGCACCACCTAAGGTTATGTGGGGTGTTGATGACGAAATAAGAGATTTATTCAAACTCGCTAAAGAAGAAGCGAAAAAACTACCTAATGCAGAAATAGCTGGTGTAAAAGAAAAATTTGAAGCTTTTGTTAAAGAATTTGAGGAAATGATCTTTAAAGAAGAGTCAATTCTTCTGATGATATTATTAGAAACATTTACTCAAGACGATTGGTTGAGTATTGCTAAAGATAGTGATACATACGGTTATGCAATAATTCGACCTCAAGAGGAGTGGATACCTCATAGAGAAAATTTTGAGAATACAACAACTATAGGTGATAGTGAAGTAATAGAAGTTACACAAAGTGAGATGACGAAAGTTATTCAAACTCCTGAAGGAGAGTTTACTATTACCTATAAACCAAAAGAAGTTAAAGACGAGACTTTCAATAGGGATACACCTCAGAAAATCGGAAATGGTTATCTGTCATTAAATCAAATTGATTTGATATTGAATCATCTGCCAATGGAAATTACCTTTGTTAATAAAGATGAGGTTTTTCAATATTATAATAATCATTGTTTAGAGGAAGAGATGATATTTAAACGCACGCCAGGTCAAGTAGGGAGAAATGTAGAACTATGTCATCCACCTAGGTACCTAGAAAAAGTTAAAACTATAATGAAGAACTTGCGAGATAGAAAAAAAGATAAGTATGAAATGTGGTTTAAATCAGAATCAAGAGGAAAGTTTGTTCATGTTACTTATGCTGGGGTTTATGACGAAAACGGTAAATTTCAAGGAGTATTAGAATATGTTCAAGATATAGCTCCTTATAGAGAAATAGACAATGATTATTATAGGGGAATAGAATAAGATAAAAGCGGAAGTGATTCAAAATCGATTTTTGAGTCACTCCCGCTATATTTTTTTATGAATATATTTTGTCAAATACATTTTTTCTCAATTTTATTGTTGCAAGAACTAACAGTATAATTAATACTAGAGAATATATTACTCCCACTATATTTGCTGATGATGGCAACATAGTAACTAAGAAGAATGTCACGACATTAAGTAGTACCAAAAGGAAAATAGCTCCGAAAGCTAAAATAGTTAATAGTACCTGATTTATCGAACTGCGATTAGCTAAATCTGTGATAGTGTTCCAATTTAGATATAATTTTTTATAGTCGCTTGTATAACTATAGAAAGAAAAGACAAGACTTGAAATAATATAAGATATTATTGTTACAATTGCTAATAAGATTGGTGTTTTAGTTATAATTAACATCATAATCAGAGCAAATAATCCAAAACCAAGTTGCAAACAAGTGGCGATTGCTAATTTGATTTTTAGGTATTTTTTAAAATCTAATGGAAGAGATTTTAAAAAATAGTAATCTTGCTTTTCTAGTGATATTGCTATACTTGTAAAATTCATAGGATTAGAATTAATGTACAATGCTAATGTAAATCCTATAGTCATAGCTACTGGATAGAATATAGGTGGAAGTGTAATACCTCCGTGCTTTCTAATTTCTATAATCGGAATTATAAATATACCAAGTGTAATTATAAGATTAGTAAATACAGTTGTCGAAATTGTACTGTTTAAAAATAGTTTTACATTTCTCTTAATTAGTTTAGAAAATAGTGTAGTTGATGTACTATTAGTATTTTCTTTAATTTTTATAGTTTTTGAACTAGATGTGTATGTATTATCTGATATTCTATATAAGTCTTTCATATATTTTTTTACTACGAATATATAAGTAGTAAAGAAAGAGATAACTGCTAGGATTATAGTTATTATTAAATAAGTATAAGTCTTAGAAATATCTAACACGAGTATATTTAAAAATAAATCTCCTTTATATTCAGAACCAATATTTTTAAAAGTATGAGCAAAATCAAATATGTATCCTGTGAAGAATATCAACGCAATCAATATTGTAGCTGCATTAACTTTCCCTTTATTCTTCTTGAAATTTGGTATGTAAGTAATAAATGAAAGTATCGTCATTATAGAACATATTAAAGTAATCATAAATGCAAAACTATATACTAATACGAAGAAAAATTTTTGAATTGAAAACTCTGTATTTAATCCAATAACCAAGTTTATTACTATTAATGGAATAAAATTACTTATAACTAGTGAAAGTAGAGTGAACAATTTACTAAAGAATATCTCAGCCCCTGTAACTGGTAAATGAATAATTGCCAATGTATCATCACTTTCATAAAACATATTGGTAAAATTATTTAAAATTTGGATAAACACCATTAATAAAATAAAGAAAAGTATACTCCTATAACCCGATCCAGAAAAGTTAAAACCACGAGAAAACATTGAAAATACAAATAAAATATTTAAGAAATTGAAAAGATTCATCATTAATATATTTCTAAAAAGCTTATGTCTTATATCACTTTTTCCACTGAATTTTTTTCTATATTTATTTCTTTGTGGAGGAAAACTATAAAGAAGATTCGTTAAGAATAATTCCTTCATTACATTGAATCTCATGTTTAATCACCACCTAAAATATTTGAATTTGAATTTTTTACTATATTAAGATAAATTTCTTCTAAATTATCTCCCTCAAATTGTTCTTTAAGCTCGTTAAGTGTACCAATAAAAACCAGTTTTCCCTTGCTGAGGATGCCTATTCTATCGCATAGATGTTCAGCAACCTCCAAGACATGAGTAGAGAATAGAACACTGTTTCCTTTTGTGGCATGTTCTTTCATCAAGTTTTTCAAGTCAAATGCAGCTTGAGGATCTAATCCAGTCATTGGTTCATCCATAATCCAGAACTTAGGTTCTGATAATAATGCCCCGATAACAAATACTTTTTGTCTCATACCATGAGAAAAAGAACTAATTTCTTGATGTTCAACTCCTGCCATATTAAATAATCTACAGTATCTATTAAGAGTGTCATCTCTTGTTTTATTATCAATTTCATATATGCTAGCGACTAAAGACCAATATTCAAAGGCTGATAAAGTAAGAAACATATCAGGTGAATCAGGTACATAGCCAATTTGTTTTTTACACGCTAATCTATTATTTTTTAAAAGTAGGTCATTAAAGTAAATCTCTCCTGAAGTAGGTTCTAATATACTAACTAGAGATTTGATTGTAGTAGACTTACCAGCTCCGTTATGACCGATAAGACCAAATATCTCCCCATCATTGATTGTAAAACTTAAATTATCAACAGCGCACTTTGTATCAAATTTCACTGTAAGATTTTTAATTTCTATCATAACTATCCCTCCAATATTATCTATAGTTATATTATACTTGTAATCGTTTTAAACAACAAGGGGGATTATTAAATTATTTCTATAATAATAGTTGATGAGAATATAATAAATTAATAATAGTTGATGAGAATATAATAAATTGAAAATTTAAAAGTAGTAACAAGGAATACTTGAAAAAGTGACGCAAAATAATATATGAGAAACACCTGGAAGTGTGAATTAAAACTCTATGTATGATACACCTGGAAGTGTTTATTTATATTAGTAAAATGATACACCTGGTTAAGTGTGAAAATAAAATATGATAATAGCAAGTTAAAAAAGATATAAAAAATTTTAAAAAAGTGTTGACAAGAAAAAATAAAAGTGGTATTATTTAGTACGTGAGTGTTACGGCACTCTGTGTAAAGCCACTATGGCTTATAAAAAATTTAAAAACGTGATACACCTGGCTAGGTGATTCACAAATAAACAGGGAAGGAGGAAATCAGGAAAATGCCAACTATTAACCAATTAGTTCGTAAACCTCGTAAATCAAAAGTATCAAAATCAGATTCACCAGCACTTAACAAAGGTTACAACTCTCAAAGAAAGAAAGAAACTAACATTTCTTCACCACAAAAACGTGGAGTTTGTACTCGTGTTGGGACTATGACACCTAAAAAACCTAACTCAGCTTTACGTAAATATGCACGTGTTCGTTTATCAAACCAAATCGAAGTAACAGCATATATCCCAGGTATCGGACACAACCTACAAGAACACAGTGTTGTACTTATTCGTGGAGGACGTGTAAAAGACTTACCAGGGGTACGTTACCACATCATCCGTGGAGCTTTAGATACTGCAGGAGTTAACGACCGTAAACAAGGACGTTCACTATACGGTGCTAAAAAACCAAAAGAGAAAAAATAGTATAAGATAAAAATTTGATAAAGAATTCGTGAAAGGAGGCAGACACTATGCCACGTAAAGGTCCAGTTGCAAAACGTGACGTTTTGCCAGATCCAATTTATAACTCAAAATTAGTTACAAAATTGATTAACAAATTAATGCTAGATGGGAAACGCGGTACAGCACAAAGAATTTTATATTCAGCGTTTGATTTAATTAAAGAAAAATCAGGACGTGATGCTATGGAAGTTTTCGAAGAAGCATTAAACAACATTATGCCAGTTCTTGAAGTTCGTGCTCGTCGTGTTGGTGGTTCTAACTACCAAGTACCAGTAGAAGTACGTGCTGAAAGAAGAACTACATTAGGTCTACGTTGGTTAGTTAACTATTCTCGTTTAAGAGGAGAAAAAACTATGGAACAACGTTTAGCTAATGAAATTTTAGACGCAGCAAATAACACTGGTTCAGCTGTTAAGAAACGTGAAGATACTCACAAAATGGCTGAAGCTAACAAAGCATTTGCTCACTATCGTTGGTAATTATAGGGTGAATATCAAGCTATTTTATAGCTTGAATTTTTCACTATAAAAGACAAATTACTCAAAACATTTAAAAATTTATGAAAGGAGAAAATTGACTCATGACTAGAGCATTTTCTTTAAAAGATACTCGTAACATCGGTATCATGGCTCACATCGACGCAGGTAAAACTACTGCAACAGAGCGTATTTTGTTCTACACTGGGAAAATCCACAAAATCGGAGATACTCACGATGGTAACTCACAAATGGACTGGATGGAACAAGAACAAGAACGTGGTATCACTATCACATCTGCTGCAACAACTGCTGAGTGGAAAAACCACCGTATCAACATCATCGATACACCGGGACACGTAGACTTCACAGTTGAGGTTGAGCGTTCACTTCGTGTACTTGATGGATCAGTAGCAGTATTAGATGCGCAATCAGGTGTTGAACCACAAACAGAAACAGTTTGGCGTCAAGCTACAACTTATGGAGTTCCTCGTATCGTATTCGTAAACAAAATGGATAAAACAGGAGCTGACTTCCTATATTCTGTAGGAACAATCCACGACAGATTACAAGCTAACGCACACCCAATTCAACTTCCAATCGGAGCTGAAGATTTATTCGAAGGTGTAATTGACCTTGTTGAAATGAAAGCTATTTACAACGAAGGTAGCGTAGGGGAAAATCTTGTTGTTAAAGAAATCCCAGCTGACTATCAAGATCAAGCTGAAGAATACCGTGAAAAATTAATCGAAGCTGTTGCAGAATTCGATGAAGACTTCATGGAAAAATACTTAGGTGGAGAAGAAATTTCAATTGACGAGCTTAAAGCTGCAATTCGTAAAGCTACTCTATCAGTAGAATTCTTCCCAGTAGTATGTGGATCAGCATTCAAATATAAAGGGGTACAACCAATGCTAGATGCAGTAGTAGAATACCTACCATCTCCATTAGATGTACCTGCTATTAAAGGTGTTAACCCAGATACTGATGAAGAAGTAGAAAGACACTCTTCTGATGAAGAGCCATTCTCAGCATTAGCTTTCAAAGTTATGACTGACCCATTCGTAGGGAAACTTACTTTCTTCCGTGTGTACTCAGGTATCTTATCATCTGGTTCATACGTTAAAAACTCAACTAAAGGTAAACGTGAACGTGTAGGACGTATCCTACAAATGCACGCTAACACTCGTAACGAAATCGCTGAAGTTTACGCTGGTGATATCGCTGCAGCTGTTGGTCTTAAAGATACTACTACAGGGGACACACTTTGTGACGAGAAAAACGAAGTTATTCTTGAATCAATGGAATTCCCAGAACCAGTTATCCAACTTTCAGTTGAACCAAAATCTAAAGCTGACCAAGATAAAATGTCTACAGCTTTACAAAAATTACAAGAAGAAGACCCAACATTCCGTGCTGGAACTGACGAAGAAACTGGACAAGTTATCATCGCAGGTATGGGTGAGCTTCACTTAGACATCATCGTTGACCGTATGCGTCGTGAATTCAAAGTTGAATGTACAGTAGGTGCTCCAATGGTATCTTACCGTGAAACATTCAAACAAGCTGCACAAGTACAAGGTAAATTCACTCGTCAATCTGGTGGACGTGGACAATACGGGGACGTATGGATTGAGTTCACTCCAAATGAGCCAGGTGCAGGATTTGAATTCGAGAATGCTATCGTTGGTGGGGTAGTTCCACGTGAATACATCCCAGCAGTAGAAGCAGGATTAAAAGACTCTATGGCAAATGGGGTATTAGCTGGATACGAATTAATCGACGTTAAAGCTAAATTATTCGATGGATCATACCACGATGTCGATTCATCTGAAATGGCGTTCAAAGTTGCTGCATCATTAGCTCTTAAAGAAGCTGCTAAAAAATGTAACCCAGTAATCTTAGAACCAATCATGAAAGTTGAAGTTGTAATGCCTGAAGAATACTTAGGAGATATCATGGGAGACATCACTTCACGTCGTGGACGTGTTGAAGGTATGGAAGCTCGTGGTAACGCACAAGTAGTAAGTGCTTCAGTACCATTATCTGAAATGTTCGGATATGCAACTTCTCTACGTTCTTCAACTCAAGGACGTGGTACTTACTCAATGGTATTCGACCACTACGAAGAAGTACCTAAATCAATTTCTGAAGAAATTATCAAAAAAAATAAAGGATAATAAAAATTATTCTTTATAGTTGCAATTTTCGTTGTAACATTATAAAATATAGTTATCATAGAATGCTATGTGACTAATTTTAAAAAATTAAAATTTTATTAACTTGAAGGAGACATTTTTAAAATGGCAAAAGAAAAATTTGACCGTAGTAAAACACATGCTAACATTGGAACAATTGGTCACGTTGACCACGGTAAAACTACTTTAACAGCAGCTATCGCTACTGTATTAGCAAAAACTTATGGTGGAGAAGCTAAAGACTACGCTTCAATCGATAACGCACCAGAAGAAAGAGAACGTGGTATCACAATTAACACTTCTCACATCGAGTATGAAACTCCAAACCGTCACTACGCACACGTAGACTGCCCAGGACACGCTGACTATGTTAAAAACATGATCACTGGTGCTGCTCAAATGGACGGAGCTATCTTAGTAATCGCTGCTACAGATGGACCAATGGCTCAAACTCGTGAGCACATCCTATTATCTCGTAACGTTGGAGTACCAAAAATTGTTGTATTCTTAAACAAATGTGATATGGTTGATGACGAAGAGTTATTAGAATTAGTTGAAATGGAAGTTCGTGAACTATTATCTGAATACGGATTCGACGGAGATGAACTACCAGTAATCAAAGGTTCTGCTCTTAAAGCTCTTGAAGGAGACGCTGATGCAGAAAAAGCTATCATCGAATTAATGGAAACTGTAGATGCTTACATCCCAACTCCAGAACGTGATAACGCTAAACCATTCATGATGCCAGTTGAGGACGTATTCTCAATCACAGGTCGTGGTACAGTTGCTACTGGACGTGTTGAACGTGGACAAGTTAAAGTTGGAGACGTAGTAGAAATCGTTGGATTAACTGAAGAACCAGCTTCAACTACTGTAACAGGTGTTGAAATGTTCCGTAAATTATTAGATTACGCTGAAGCAGGAGATAACATCGGTGCATTATTACGTGGTGTTGCTCGTGAAGACATCGAACGTGGACAAGTTTTAGCAGCTCCTAAAACAATCACTCCACACACTCAATTCGTAGCTGACGTGTATGTATTATCTAAAGAAGAAGGTGGACGTCACACTCCATTCTTCACAAACTACCGTCCTCAATTCTACTTCCGTACTACTGACGTAACTGGTGTAGTTACTTTACCAGAAGGTACTGAAATGGTAATGCCTGGGGATAACGTATCAATCAACGTAGAACTTATTTCTCCAATCGCGATCGAAGAAGGAACTCGTTTCTCAATTCGTGAAGGTGGACGTACTGTAGGTTCAGGTGTTGTAACTTCAATCGTTAAATAATAATTGAATTGAAACACAAAAAGCAAGGTGATTTTCACCTTGCTTTTTTTATATGCTTAATAAAGATATACATAATGTTCATATTTAATTAGAGATATTTGATAGTTTAAATACAATATATGTATTAATATTGTATTTTTAGTCTAAAATCATTATATTTTGTAATTTTATTAGAAAATACGTACTATTTTTAATAAATCCTTGCAGAAAATCTGTAAGAGGTGTATAATAAGTTTAAAGGTAGTATAGGGGAAATAATATAGTAAATTCAAATATTTATGTATATTATTAGATAAAATCAAAGTTACTCTAGGGATATTGAGTAATATTTTGGAATCGAAGTTAAGAAATTAACTTCGATTTTTTCTTTTAAATTTATGAAGATTTTATATTTGTCAACAGCCTGAAGACTTTTAAATAGTTCTAAAAGACTATTTTAGTTGTCATAATTGATAGTAAAAAAACTGTTTGAGGAGATAATAGATAACAAGTATAGTTTAATAACTTGACTTTACAAGTTATATTCTATATGCTTAGTATAATTCGATTTATTATTTATGAATAAAAATTTTTATTTTAAGGAGAAAAAATGTTTTTAGCTATTAATGAAATAAAGGATGCTAAGTTAAGGTATAGTCTAATAGTAGGACTTCTTACACTGGTTTCTTATTTAATGTATTTCTTATCAGGATTAGCTTTTGGATTGATAGACCAGAATAGATCTTCAATTGATCATTGGAAGGCGGATACGGTATTGCTTTCGTCTGAAGCAAATAAAACTATTGGTTTATCTAATCTAAAATTATCAGATAAAGAATCTTTATCTGCAGATAATGTTGAACCTTTTAGTCAAATGGTTACAGTTTCTAAAACTGAGAAGAGTTCAAATGAGGATGTTAAACAAAAAATCAGTATTTTTGGAGTAAATAATGGAAGCTTTTTAATTCCTCCAATAATTCAAGGTAGAACTTTTGAATCTAAAAATGAAGTTATTATTGAAAAAAGTTTGTCTGAAAAAGAAGGATATTCTATAGGTGATACTATTAAGACTGCTAACTCGGATATTGAATTAAAAATAGTAGGTTACACGGAAAAATCAAGATTTAATGTAGCGCCTGTAGTATATATGAATATTAATGATTTTCAAGTGTTAAAATATGGTAATAATAAATCAACTGATAATCCTATGATTAATGCTTTCGTAGTAAAAGGTGACTTAAAGGATTACGACAGTTCTATCTTCCAAAAAGTTAGTATAGTTGATTTTATTAATGAATTACCTGGTTATAATGCTCAAATTTTAACATTTGGACTAATGATAGGATTCTTAATAGTGATTTCTGCTATTATTATTGGTATTTTTATGTATGTACTTACTATTCAGAAAACTCCAATCTTTGGTATAATGAAAGCCCAAGGAATCTCGAATAGAATTATTGGAACTTCTGTTTTATCGCAAACATTCTTACTTTCATTAGTTGGAAGTATACTAGGTTTGGTTGGAACGTGGATAACATCACTTGTATTACCATCAGCAGTACCATTTTTAGGGAATGGACTTTATTACAGTATAATCTTCGTTAGTTTGATTATTTTTTCTTTAGTTGGAACATTATTCTCTGTTTTAGCTATTAAAAAAATTGATCCATTAAAAGCAATTGGGTAGGTGTCATATGAGTGTATTAGAATTTAAAAATGTTACTAAATCATATCAAGATGGAAATAAAGAGATAGAAGCTCTGAAAGAAACAAATTTTAAAATAGAAGAAGGTCAATTTATTGCGATTATTGGTCCATCAGGTTCAGGGAAATCAACTTTCTTAACGTTAGCTGGTGGTTTACAAACTCCCTCTAAAGGTCAAATAATTATTAATGGAAAAGACTATACTAATTTATCTGAGAAAGAAAGGTCAAAGTTACGATTTAACGATATTGGATTTGTTCTGCAGGCATCTAATTTGGTTCCATTTTTAACTGCAAAACAACAGTTAGAACTAGTTGATAGAATCAATAAGAAAAGAAAACAAACACTTCAAGATCAAAAATCTTTATTTAAAGAATTAGGAATAGATCATTTAGAAAATAAATTACCAAAAGATTTATCAGGTGGAGAAAGGCAACGATTGGCTATTGCTAGAGCTCTTTATAATAATCCGGCAATCATCTTAGCTGATGAACCTACAGCAAGTCTTGACTCAGATAGAGCGTTTGAAGTTGTAGATTTACTTTCAAAAGAGTGTAAAGAAAAAAATAAATCAATTATTATGGTAACACATGATAATAGAATGATTGAAAAATGTGATCATGTTTATCGAATGAAAGATGGTATTTTGACAAAAGAAAGATAAAATAAAAAGTGTCTAAGTGAAATAACTTAGGCATTTTTTATTGCTTATAAGTTTAAGTTAGAATATAATTAAACTAATACATAAATATATAGGAGATAAATAATATGCTTTTACTAGGTGTAGAAAAAGAAAATGGATGGTTATTTGCAGAATATAGATTGACTTATAAAGTAGGTTGGGAGCATATTTGTAGAGGTGTTGAGTTAGCTTATGATTACTATGATAATGTTGAAGTCTTAGTTGATGATAAAATAGCAAATATAAATTTAAAAGAACAAGTTATGGAATTAAAAGAAGCTAGAAAAATGACAATACGTGGTTTTTCTAAAATAATAGGTGTACCATTAATGATAACATTTTTTAATCAACTACAAGTAGCTAGATGTTCAGTAGCCTGTGCTACAGAGGAATTTCAAGCAGCTGATTATGAAAAATTTAATAAGTCATTAGCTCAATATATGGATAGTCTAGAAATAGCTATGTTTAGATAAGAAGGACTTTTATTCTTGAAAGTCTTTTTTATTTTTGAATTATATATATTGTATAGATAAATAATTGTATAAAGTATAGTAATATGATAATATATCTTAGTGTAGAGTATTCTCATTATCTCAAATTTATGAGCAATATATTAACTAATATTTTAAAAGTCAAAATAGTATAGAAAGGAAGAAAATGAAGAATTTAAAGTTTGATGGAACTCAGTTAAAATACATAGCTATAATTGCTATGACAATTGATCATTTAGCATGGCTATTATATCCAGGTTTAGTTAAAGAACCAATACCAGTATTTATGCACATAGTAGGACGTTTAACAGCACCAATTATGTGGTATTTTATCGCAGAAGGATGTTATTACACAAAAGATATTAAAAAATATTTCTTTAGAATTATGGGTTTTGCTGTTGTCAGTCACTTTGCTTTTTGCTTCGGTTTAGGTATACCATTTGATATAACTACAGGAAGTATTTTTAATAAAACAAGTGTCTTATTCCCATTGGCGATGTCGGTTGCATTGATCGCAATCTTTAGAAACGAGAAGATAAATAATACATTAAAGATTTTAGCAATTATTGTGTTCTGTCTATTAACGTTTGTAGCGGATTGGTCTTCAATAGCTCTAATGATGCCATTCTTTTTATATAATCATAGAGATAATAAAAAACAACAAATACTCGATTATGTTATATGGATTAGTGTTTATGCTGCTATTTATATTATCTTTATAGATGTATTCTATGGAGTATTACAGTTTGCAACTTTATTCTCTTTACCATTATTAATGAGATACGATGGTACTAGAGGAAAACATATTGGTTCTAAGTGGTTCTTTTACTACTATTATCCAATACATTTAGCTATTATAGGTATTTTTAGAATTATATTATATGGAAATATTTCATTGGTACTTTAAAATTAAAAATAATTTTTAGAAAGAAGTGTATATCTAAATAAGCACTTCTTTTTTCTATTATGTTATAATTAGAGTGACTATAATATTACAGTTATTTAGGAGGAGAGTTTATGAAAAAAAATATTTTATTGATTTCAATGGCAACGTTGTTATCTATTGGTACAGTTGGTTGTGGTGTTAAACAATCAGCTGAAAATAAGCAGAGTGAGCAAAAACAAAAAACTTTTGAAGGACCAGGTAAAGATTTTGATTGGAATGCTAAAGTTTCACCTGTTGGTGCTAAACGTACTTATATTGAGCAAAATACTGGAAAAAGTATTGACCACGAGTTAACTCGATTAAAGAGAGCTCAGAGTAAATTAGAAGAAAAACGTAAAACTATAACTGATAAAAAAGTCCAAGAAGCACTTAAAGTTGTTGATGCTTTCTATGTAAACCAAGAAAATATCGATGTTATTGTTAAAGCAGCAGGATTCAATAATCAAAGAGAAATGTATAAAAAGGTTTGGAATGATTTAAAACAGTCCATGATTCCATCGGAAGAAAATGTTAATTTTAAATATCAAAATATTAATTATGATATGAATGAATATGGTCCTATGATTCTAAAAGTTAATGGTAATGCTTATGGTAAAGCTGGAGCTTATGATTTTATTGATTATAAAGTTGAGGGTAATAATGTTTACTTATCTTTAATTGTCCCAACTATCGATACATATCAATATACGGTTAAAGCTACTTATAAACCAAACTACAAAACATTTTTTGAGCCGTTAGCTCAGATGAATGCAACAAGTAAAAATACTGCAGAAAAAGGATTTTCTAAATTTATTTTTTACTTGGCATCAGTTGATTTCAAAGGTGATGGATACGTGGATTTACAAGGTATGGATTATTTGGCAAAAGAAAAACAATACCTTGCAATTCAAGTAGACGACTCGGGAAAAGTATCGATTGACAATGACAATCTATTAAATTTATTGCGTATAAAAAGGATGTAGCAAATCAAAAGAACATGGTTAAATTTAATACAACAAAAATCTAATAATAAAGTTCCTTATTAAGGTAAAATTTAATAAGTAACTTTATTATATACGTTACGATATCAATTCGTAGTAAAAAAGTTAAGGATATAATATAATTAGGATATTAAAAATAAACTGTTTTCGAAAGGATAAAATGAATAATAAAGAAGAAAAAGTTCAATGTCAAAAGTTATGGGCAAATAATAAATACTTAGTTCTAAGTCACTCAAGTAAAATATACTTAGAAATTAGAACCTATTTAAAGCAAGAAGAAGTATCCCTAAGTAAAGTGAGTGAACTTATAAATCAAGCAATAAGTTTACCAGAAGATAAAGGTCAAGTAACGAATGCGCTTCATCACGTTTGGGGATATTTTAAAAAATTTGCAACAAAAGAAGAAAAAGATCATTTTTTTGAAATGATTGAAGAATATCATACTAATAAATATAAAAAAGAAGATTTGATAAAAGAAGTAAAATATCTGCTAAATAAATATCCAAATAAATATTTAGAAGAATCTACTTTTATTAATGGAGGACAAGATGAGACTTTGGCATGAAGAACTAATATCAAAACTACCAAGGCAACAACTTTTAGGTCAACATAGAGAATGCTGTGCATTAAGAGGAAATGGTTGGGGTAAGAAACATGCAACGGTAGATTATGTATTTGAACACAGACCATTTTTACTTTTCAAGTATCATGAATTAATCATGCAGGAAATGAAGGACAGAGGATATAATGTTAGTGAGGAATGGCTAGATAAAAATTATAGAGGAAAAATTTGTGCTCCTCATAACGATTTAAAAGAGTGTAAAATTAATAAGCCTATTTATAAAGAACACGATGAGGCGTACTATGATGAGTGTATTGAGAATTTAGCTCAAAAGGATATTTTTATTTAATGATACATATTGTGAGAAAATAAGTTAGGAGAAGACTATGAAAATTTCAATTTTAAATTTGGCTCCGTTAAGACAGGGACAGAATTTTAAAGATGCTATTGATGCTATGATTAGATTGGCTAAAAAGGCTGATGAACTAGGATATGAAAGATATTGGATTGCAGAACACCATAATACAAAAAGTGTGGCTAGTAGTGCAACGCAGTTATTAATCCAGCGTACACTAGATAACACAAATGATATTAGAGTAGGTTCAGGTGGAGTAATGTTACCTAATCACAGTCCATATATAGTTGCAGAGCAATATGGAACTTTGGAGACTCTTTATCCTGGTAGAGTTGATTTAGGTTTAGGGCGTGCACCGGGTACTGATTATAATACTGCACGAGCTATTAGAAGAAGTACTAATAGAGAGATGGATTTTAAGAAAGAAGTCGTGGAGCTATCTGGGTATTTTAAAGATACAAGGCCTGTTCATGCATATCCAGCTGCTGGGCTTGATGTTCCACTATACATACTAGGTTCAAGTACTGATAGTGCATATGTAGCTGCTGAGCTAGGATTACCTTATGCATTTGCATCGCATTTTGCTCCAGCTATGATGGAAAATGCTGTAGCAATTTATAGACATTACTTTAAACCATCGGAAGTTTTAAGTGAGCCTTATGTGATTTTAGGTGCTAATGCTGTTGTTGCAGATACCGATGAAGAAGCAAAAAGACTATCAACAACTCAGATTCAATCATTTTTAAATATCATTACAAGTAATCCTCAAGGTATGGTTCCTCCAGTACAATCGGAAGAAGCGGTTTGGAAAAATTATATCGCTACAACTAAAGTGCCACATTTTGGACCGATTGCATTTGAACATGATGAGATAGTTGATCATGAGAGATCTGTGGTTAATCAGATGACAAAAATCTCATTTATTGGTAATAAGGAAACTGTGAAAAATCAGATTTTAGATTTAAAACGTAGAGTAGAGTTCGATGAATTAATGATAAATTCATATATTTATGATGAAAAAGCACAGCATCATTCTTATGAACTATTAAAAGAGGTTATAGATGATATTAATGGATAGTCTACTGGTGAATTTAGAAATATAACTTCTTTAATGATAAAACTTATAATTTCCTGAAAACTAAATTGATGACAAAAGTAGATAATTAGTGTATTATGATATCAAATAAACTTATTAATAGTTAAAAAGAGGTAAATTATGGAAAAATATCTAATTAATGACGAGTTTAAAAATGTAAAATCAAAAGTGGACGAATATTTAGAAAAAAATAGCATTCATCAATTTTTAAATATAAACCAAGGTGAATATGCTAGAAATGTTGATTTAGAATTAGAGGATATTCAATATGTAGTATTTGGTAACCCAAAAGTAGGGACATTACTAATGCAAGATGATTTATATCTAAGTTTTAACCTACCACTTAAATTATTACTTATTAAGAGAGAAGATAAGACAGAAGTATTATATGAAAAACCTACTTCTTGGCTAAAAGAAGAGCATTCTGATAGAATAAAAGATATATTACCTAAGATGGATAATTTATATTTAGATATCATTAAGTACCTAGAAGAATAGTAAGAATTATTTATTTTAGATAAGGAAATTACTAACTTTAAAGAAGGAGAATTGTAGAAAAAATGGATTTTCTATACTTCTTCTTTTTTATTTTAATACAAACTAAAACTAATTTTATCAATGGTTATTGAGAGTATTTTGTGATAAACTGTTACTAGTATACATAGGAGGTATGAAGAATGTTAAAAACCAATTTTTTAGATGTAGAATTGTCAAACCCATTAATGAATGCATCAGGGGTACACTGTATGTCGACTAAGGAACTAGATGAATTAGCAGCTAGTGAAGCGGGTGCTTTTGTAACAAAAACTGCAACTCGTGATTATAGAGAAGGTAATCCTGAGCCTAGATATTATGATACTGCTTTAGGAAGTATAAATTCTATGGGGTTGCCGAATAATGGTTTAGATTATTATTTAGATTATGTTATTGAACGTCAAAGAGCAGGTGCAAAGTTACAGTTTTTATCGGTAACTGGTATGAGTTATGATGAAAATATTGCTCTATTAAAGAAAATTCAAGAAAGTGAATATGAAGGTGTAACTGAATTTAATCTATCATGTCCCAATGTGCCAGGGAAGCCACAGATTGCCTATGATTTTGAACTTACAGACAAATTATTAGCTGAGGTATTCACATTCTTTACAAAACCTATTGGGGTAAAACTACCTCCGTATTTCGATATTGCTCATTTTGATGAAATGGCTAAAATTCTTAATAAATATCCTCTTACATATGTCAATAGTGTAAATAGTGTAGGGAATGGTTTATATATTGATTTAGATAAAGAACAAGTAGTTATCAAGCCAAAAGGTGGATTTGGTGGACTAGGTGGAGAATATATTAAACCAACAGCCTTAGCTAATGTTCGTGCATTTAGGGAACGCTTGAATCCTAGTATAAAAATAATAGGAACTGGTGGAGTTATAAATGGTAAGGATGTATTTGAACATATTCTATGTGGTGCTGATTTAGTGCAAGTAGGAACTACTCTTCACAAAGAAGGAGTTTTAGTTTTCACTAGACTAACTAAAGAAATTCAAGAAGTAATGAAAGAAAAAGGATACTCAAGTTTAGATGACTTTAGAGGGAAATTGAAAGTAATAGAATAATCCAAAGCTATTATCACTTTAAGTTCTTAATTAAAGAATGAAAATATAATATAAATTATAGATAACACTTGAAAATCATTTTGAAAATTGTTATTATATATTGTACAGACAAAATATAGCACATATAAAGGCAAGAATATGGCTTGCAAGTTTCTACCATCAGACCGTAAATTTGATGACTATGGGCATTCTTATTATAATGTTATTACTTTGAATTAATTTTTAAAGTAACTATTTGTAGTAGAATTTTAAATCGCCTATAAGTAATTATAGGTGATTTTTTGTATTTATATAGTTATATTTGTCAAAATAATATATAACTAAGGAGAAAAGAATCTTGAAAACTTTTATTTTAAGTTTACAGCACGTACTAGCAATGTACGCTGGAGCGGTAATTGTTCCGATAATTGTTGCTGGAGGTCTTGGTCTTTCAGCAGAGCAAACTACTTATTTAGTGTCAGTTGATATTTTTATGTGTGGAGTGGCAACATTCTTACAAGTGTATAAGGGTAAATTTACAGGAATTGGTTTGCCTGTTGTTCTTGGATGTACTTTTACAGCAGTTGCACCGATGATAGCTATAGGAAATAGCTCAGGATTACCAACAATGTATGGAGCAATTTTTGTTTCAGGTTTAGTTGTAGTTGTGATAGCGCCATTTTTTGCTAAGGTCGCAAAGTTATTCCCACCAGTTGTTACAGGTAGTGTTGTAACGATTATCGGTATAACGTTAGTTCCGGTTGCGATGAATTATATTGCAGGCGGACAAGGATCAAAAGATTTTGGGAATCCAAAAAATATTTTATTAGCGTGTATTACACTTGCAATTATCTTAGTAATTTATAAATTTACTACTGGATTTATTCAATCAATTGCAATTTTACTAGGTTTAGTGTCAGGAACTATTATTGCTAGCTTTATGGGGATGGTTAGTTTAACAGAAGTTTCGCAAGCAGGGTGGTTTCAACATCCAACTCCATTTAAGTTTAATGGTTTCGAATTTAATATGAGTGCAATTTTAACATTTGTTATAGTTGGGATAGTTAGTATGATTGAATCTACTGGTGTATATTATGCCCTAGGAAATATTTGTAATCAAGAGGTTAAAGAGCCTGATTTAAGAAGAGGATATTTAGCGGAAGGATTAGCGGTTATGATAGGATCATTAGTGAACGCCTTCCCGTATACTACTTATTCTCAAAATGTTGGTCTTGTGCAAATTTCTGGAGTAAAAAGCAAAAAAGTAATGTATGTAATGGTACTTTTACTTTTAGTATTTGGATCAATTCCAAAAATTGGTGCTCTTGCTACAATCGTACCGCAACCAGTTTTAGGTGGGGCGATGATTAGTATGTTTGGTATGGTACTTGCATATGGTGTGAAAATGTTAGGAAATACAGACTTTGCTAAACAAGAAAATCTTATGATAATTGCTTGTTCTGTAGGTTTAGGTCTTGGAGTAACTACTGTACCTACAGCATTTGCTCAATTACCAAGCTTTGTTCGTATGTTTACTGATAGTGGTATTGTACTAGGTACAATTGTTGCAATTGTAATGAATTTAATCTTTAATAGAAAATCAAAATTAAATAAAATTAATCAATAGAACTAAGTATTTTTAATCTAAATACTTTTATTGAAAAAGAGAATTATATAGGATGACTCAAGAAGAAAAGATTTTTTAAAATCATGATTTTTGAGTCGTTCTTTTTTATTTATATATGCCTAAAAATCAATGTTTTTTGTATACAAAATAACCCATATGTAGTATAATTTAATAAAGGTCAATTTTAGTCAATAAAGGAGGTGCTCTTATGAATAATAGTAATATGACTGATATACTTGAACAATATATTATGAATTTGTTCAAAGAAGCTACAGAAGATCATATAATTATAAAAAGAAGTAATGTCGCACAAAAATTTGACTGTGTACCATCTCAATTAAATTATGTAATAAAAACGAGATTTACACCAGAGCATGGATTTATTATTGAGAGTAAACGAGGTGGAGGTGGATTCATAAGAATCACAAAAATAACTCTCCACACAAATAAAGATTATATAGATTACTTGATCGAAACTGTAGATAATGAAATTATAGAAGTAGAAGAAGCTATGCGACTAGCTAAAATACTACTTGAAAAAGAATACATTAATAAATTTGATTATAATCATTTTATTGATAGTATAGAAGTTATTTCATCCGTTCATAATCAGTTTTTAGATCATATAGATGAAAATAGTGCAGAAGAAATGATTAATAAAACAAAATCAAATATTAAGGATTTGACAATCAGATTCTTAACAAATATTAAGTATAATAAGAGGGGATGATGTTATGTATATAAGATTTAATGAAACGGCCCTTATGGTATTAACAACAGCAAAAGAAGAAGCGAATGATTTTGGAGTTAAAGCTGTAGGAACAGAACATTTATTATTGGCTATGTTAAGTATGCAAAATACAATATCATGTAAAATTCTTAACAGGCATGGTGTCTACTACGATGATTTTAGAAAAAGTGTAGTGGATTTTTATGAAGCAGAACTAGAAGGGACAGATTTTTATCGTAATGTTCTAATGAAGATTGATTATACTAACGGAGCTGTTAGAACGATAGAAAATAGTCAAAGATATGCTGATGATACTTCTAGTTTTGTTGTTACAAGTGAGCACTTATTATTATCACTACTTGAAGAAGAAACAGGAACAGCAGTACGTTTATTAACTGATAAACTAGGGGTAAATGTAGATGTGATAGTTGATGAGTTATTGGATTTAGTGAAGAAAAATCTTGCTCTTGTATCTAAATTATATGAAGGATTTAAGAAAATATCTGGATCAGATAATAGTTCAGCGAAAACTAAAACACTAAATTCTTTAGCAAAAGATTTAACAAAAGATGCTTTTAACAATAAATTAGATCCTGTATTAGCTCGTGATAAAGAAATTACACGCATGATTGAAATTTTAAATAGACGAACTAAAAACAATCCGGTGTTGATAGGTGAGCCTGGAGTAGGGAAAACAGCTATAGTAGAAGGATTGGCAGAGCGAATTGTTTCTCAAAATGTTCCTAGTAATCTTCTTGGTAAAAGAGTAATGGTACTCGATATGGGAACATTGCTTGCTGGAACTAAGTATCGTGGTGAATTTGAGGAAAGATTAAAAAATATTATTTCTGAAATTGAAGATGCAGGTGACATTATACTATT
Organism: Gemella sp. 27098_8_149; assembly: GCF_041433745.1. NCBI lineage: Bacteria > Bacillati > Bacillota > Bacilli > Caryophanales > Gemellaceae > Gemella > Gemella sp. 27098_8_149. The sequence continues at coordinate 42,419 of NZ_JAPWCB010000006.1, forward strand.
TATAGATGAAATTCATACTATAATTGGTGCAGGTGGAAGTGAAGGGAGTGCGGATGCATCAAATATTCTTAAACCTGCCTTGTCTCGTGGTTTAATTCAATGTATAGGTGCTACAACTACTGAGGAATATAGAAAATATTTTGAAAAAGATGCTGCATTAGAGCGTCGTTTCCAACCAATTAAAGTAGAAGAACCAAGTACTGAAGATTCTATTAAAATTCTTGAAGGTTTGCGTCATAAGTATGAAGAACATCATGATGTAGAAATTTTAGATGAAGCTATTGATTCAGCGGTTAAATTAAGTACTACGTATATAACAGATAGATGTTTACCAGATAAAGCAATTGATTTAATTGATGAAGCATGTTCAAAAGTTAAACTAAGATATTATAAATCACCAGAAAAATTAAAAGAATACGAAGATGAACTAAGTCGTTTAAATAAAGAAAAAGATAGAGCTGTAATAAACCAAGAATTTGAAATAGCTGCTAAGAAACGCGATGAAGTTAATAAGATAATTAGTAAGATTGAAGAATTTAAAATATCTTGGCAAGATAGTTTATCTAAAGATAAAATAAAGATTACTGCTGATCATATAGCAGAAGTTCTTGCTGCTTGGACAGGTGTTCCTGTTACAAAATTAACAGAAACTGAAAGCGAAAGACTATTAAAATTAGAAGAAATTCTACATAAACGTGTTATTGGACAAGACGAAGCGGTAGTGAGCTTAGCCAAGGCAGTTAGAAGAGCAAGAAGTGGATTTAAAGCACCGAATAGACCGATTGGAAGTTTCATCTTCTTAGGACCTACTGGAGTAGGTAAAACAGAACTTGCAAAAAGTTTATCAGAAGCTTTATTTAGCTCAGAAGATAATATGATTCGTATTGATATGAGTGAGTATATGGAACCACATTCAATCAGTAGATTAGTTGGAGCGCCTCCAGGGTATGTTGGTCATGAAGAAGCAGGACAACTATCAGAACAAGTTCGTCAAAAACCATACTCTGTAATATTATTTGATGAGATTGAAAAAGCACACCCATCAATCTTTAATATCCTACTTCAAGTGTTAGATGATGGTCGTTTAACAGATGCTGTTGGTCGTGTGGTAGATTTTAAAAACACGATTATAATAATGACTTCGAATGTCGGAGTAAGTGAGCTTAACGATCAAAAATTCGTAGGTTTTGGAGGTAGTGATTCAATTAAGAATGATTATAAAAATGTTCAAAACACTATGATGGAAGCATTGAAAAAACAATATCGTCCAGAATTCTTAAATAGAATAGATGATATTATTGTTTTCAAAACTCTTGAAAAAGAAGAGTTAGAAAAAATTTCAGAATTATTAATAGATGGTTTATCTAAGAGATTAGAAGATAGAGACATTACTATTAAACTTACGAAAAAAGCAATGGCTAAGATTGTTGAAGATGGAAGTATTAAAGAATACGGTGCTCGCCCATTAAAACGAAGTATTCAAAAAAATATTGAAGACTTGTTAAGTGAAGAATTATTGCAAAATCCTGAATTAACTGGCACAATCAATATTGATTATAAAAAAGATAGTTTTGTTGTAAAGAAGACTAAGAGGTAGTTATGGCAAAGGTAAATGTTAAGTATGAATGTAATGCCTGTGGTTACCAGAGTTTAAAATATATGGGAAGATGTCCGAATTGTAAAAAGTGGGCATCAATGGAAGAAGTCGTTGAAGCTAAAAAAGCTACAAAACATACAGAATTTGAGGTAAAGACAAACGATACAGAACGTGTAGAAGCTGGGAAATTAAAATCAGTTTCTACACAGGACGTACCTCGAACTCTTACTGATAGCAGTGAATTAAATAGGGTTCTAGGTGGTGGAGTTGTAGGTGGATCTTTGGTACTTTTAGGTGGAGATCCGGGTATTGGTAAATCCACTTTACTTCTTCAAATATCAGCATATTTAGCAAAAGAACATGATGTTCTATATGTAACTGGAGAAGAGTCAGTAAGACAAGTTAAAATAAGAGCTGACAGATTGAAAAATAATACTGATGAACTTTTTGTTTATGCACAAACAGACTTAAACTTAATTTATCAAGTTGTTAAGAAAATTAAACCACAGTTTTTAGTTATTGACTCTATTCAAACAATTTACAATCCTAATTTAGAGAATTCACCAGGTAGTATAACTCAAGTAAGAGAATGTACTCAACAACTTATGAAAATTGCTAAGAGTTTAAATATAGCTATCTTTATAGTTGGACATGTTACTAAAGAAGGAACTATTGCAGGGCCACGTATGTTAGAGCATATGGTTGACACGGTACTTTATTTTGAAGGTGAAGGTCAACATAGTTATCGAATACTTAGAGCGGTTAAAAACCGTTTTGGGTCTACTAATGAAATTGGTATTTTTGAGATGAAACATAGTGGATTAGAAGATTTAGCTAACCCGTCTCAAATGTTTTTAGAAGAAAGAAGTAAAAACCTTGCAGGAGCTACTATTATTAGTACTATGGAAGGTAGTAGACCACTTCTTGTAGAAATACAATCATTAACTACATCGACAGCATTTAATAATCCGCGAAGAATTTCGACTGGATTAGAATACAATAAGTTAATATTATTAATGGCTGTATTAGAGAAAAAAGCTGGTTATTTATTACAACAACAAGATGTTTATGTAAAAGTATCTGGTGGAGTTAAGATTGATGATCCAGCAGTAGATTTAGGAGTAGTTATGGCAGTAGCTTCTAGTTTTAAAGATATTGCTGTAAATATGAATGATTGTTTCATTGGAGAGGTTGGCTTAACTGGAGAAGTTAGAAGAGTTAGCAGAATTGAACAGAGGATAAATGAAGCTAAAAAACACGGATTTAAGCGAGTAATAGTTCCAGTTGGAAACATGAAAAATGCTGATTTTCCTGAGGGGATTGAAATAATACCAGTGAAAGATATTCGCGAATGTCTTGATATAGCATTTAGCAATGTATTCTAATAAAGATAAGAGATGAATAGAGTGGCTGGCCCAAAAGTCCTAAATTTTAACAAGGTTTATATGAAAATTCATAGACGCAGTGGCTTATTGATATCTAAATTCGCTTTATAAAAGCTTTTTAGATATCTAATAAACTATGCGGGGGTGACTCGACAAAATCGATTTCTTTGAAATCACGATTTTTGAGTCACTCCCTTATTCATCTTTTAGTATTAAAATTTATAAAAATATTTTAAAAAAACTTTTAATTTTTTTGATTTAGTTATGTTAATTTTAAGTAGAATGTAGTAGAATAGATAGAAGAGATGTTTTATATCTCTTTATATTAATATAAAATATTTTTAAATTATTATTAATAATTTTATATATAAAATTGAATATTATAAAGGAGTGATTTTTATGTTGAAAAAAGTTTTAATTATAGTTTCCTTTTTTCTAGGAATTACTGTCGGAACACTTTCAACTAGCGCATTGATTTATTATAATATATTTACATCAATGAGCGAGACGATGCTAAGAATTATTGTTACCATTGGAACTACGGTATTTTTTGTATTAATGTCTTTATTATTTTCAGATAGATTCGTAGCAATGTTAAAAAGAATCGAAGATCGTCTATCGAATACGCCAATACAGAAAATTGTTTTTACAACAATTGGATTAATTCTAGGATTATTATTAGCTAGCTTACTTTCATCTGGAGTGGATGTTATTGCTGGTGCCGGAATAATGGGAAGAATCATCTCGGCTGTAATCTATATTGTATTTGGTTATTTAGGTTTAGTATTGGGATATCGTCGTGGAGGAGAATTTTTAAATATCTTTACTGCATTCAAATTTGGTAATAAACCTAAGGAAAAAGAACCTAAAGTTAATACGAAGAAAGTGCTAACTAAAGTTGTAGATACGAGTGCATTAATCGATTCACGTATTCAAGATGTGGCTAAAACTGGATTCTTAGAAGGGAAAATTATTGTTCCAGAATTTGTTTTAAAAGAATTACAGCTGATTTCAGATTCTGAAGATCCATTAAAACGCGCCAAAGGACGACTAGGACTAGATTGTGTTGAACATCTTCAAAAAATGAGAGAAATTGATCTTGAAATTGATAATAAGTATAAATATAATGAGCATAAGGGTGTGGATAACTTATTAATAGACTATGCCCTAAAATATAAATGTGCTATTATTACAACTGATTATAACCTTAATAAACTTGCGACTTTACAAGCTATCAAAGTGCTTAATGTAAATGATTTAAGTAACGCTGTCAAACCGATGTTAACAACAGGGGAAAGATTGAAAGTTCAAGTATTAAGAGAAGGTAAAGAAAATAATCAAGGTGTTGCTTATACTGAAGATGGGACAATGATTGTCGTTGAAAATGGTAAGCGTTCAGTTGGTAAAACTGTTGAAGTAGAAGTTCAAAGTGTCTTACAAACATCTTCAGGAAGAATTATCTTCACTAAGATTGTTTAATAAATTTGCTTTTTTTGAAAAAATGTGTTAATATAAGTTGTATTGTATTAACGAATGATTATTTTAGGAGGAGAGTATGCACACTTTTTTAATGACAATGGCAATAGTGAGCAGTATTCTGCTAATTGTAGTAGTTTTATTACAAGAAAGTAAATCTGGAGGTCTATCTGGATTAACTGGTGGAGCAGAAGAACTGTTTGGAAAACAAAAAGTAAGAGGTGCTGAATTAGTTTTACAAAGAATTACAGTAGTACTAGGACTAATATTTTTTATATCACTAGTGTGTCTTACTTGGTTAAAATTATAGACTAAAGATAATAAACCTAAAATGTAATTTCATTTTAGGTTTATTTTTATAGAAATAATTATATGTTGTATAATCTAAATTAAGGAGGATTATATGTTAGAAAAAATTGAAAAAATATTTAAAGAAGAAAAAGTTTTAAGTATAGAAGATTTAAAAGAAAAGTTAAACATTGAATCAGCAAAAGAGTTTGTTGAATTAGTAAAAAATGTTGGAAAGTTAGAGAGAAAATTAGTCGTTACTCAATTACCCAACGAGAAGTTTCTTTATGTTAAAGAAGCATTAGAAATTGAGGGAGTTATTAGATTGCATCAAAAAGGTTTTGCTTTTGTGTATTCACAAGACTTAGGAATAGAAGTATATATTCCTAAAGGATTCACACAAAGTGCAATGACAGGTGATATTGTTTTAGTAAAGGTAGATAGTGTTTATAAGGATGATCGTAATCTAGAAGGGATAGTCCAAAAAGTATTGGAAAGAAATACTAAGTATACAGTTGGAACGCTGACTAATGCTAAGTTTTTCTCTTTTGTTAAAAGTGATGATAAAAATATTGTAAAATATATAAAGATAACGAATGCTAAAAACTTTAATTTAGTTGACGGTAGTAAGGTACTAGTTGAAATAACAGATTATTCAAAGGTTAGCTTTGAAGATCATAAGGGAATTATTATAAAATCAATTGGGCATAAAGATGATCCAGGTGTAGATATTCTTTCAGTGATTTATAAACATAATATTCCAAATGAATTCCCTCAAGAAGTACTTGAGCAAACTGAGAAAATAAGTGATGAAATAAAACTTGAAGATAAGTATAGAGATTGCACTAATGAAATGGTGGTTACTATTGATGGTGATGATGCTAAAGATTTAGATGACGCCATTTCAGTTGTTAAAACTAAAAAAGGTTATAGATTAAAAGTATTTATAGCTGATGTTAGTAGGTATGTAACTGAAGATAGTCCATTAGATAAAGAGGCAGCTAATAGAGGATGTAGTGTTTATTTAGCTGATAGGGTGGTTCCGATGTTACCTAGAAAATTATCTAATAATATCTGCTCATTAAATCCTCATGTATTACGATATACAATCTGTTGTGATATCGATTTTAATACTAAAGGATATCCTGAAAGCTATGATATATATCCAGCTGTAATAAAATCCAAAGGACGTTTGACTTATAAAAAAGTTAATGAAGTCTATGCTGAAAATAAAGAAACGATAGAAGAATATAAAGAATACGTACCTATGCTGAAGACAGCATTAGAATTGTCAAAAAAAATTCGTGCTAATAGAGAAACGCGAGGTGCTATTGATTTTGATAAACCAGAGTCAAAAGTAGTGGTTGATGAAAATGGGGAAGTTTTAGATATTGTCCTTCGTGAAAGAGGTATTTCAGAAAGACTAATTGAGGATTTTATGCTAAGTGCTAATGAGGTAATTGGAGAGCATTTTTACTGGATGCAAGTTCCGTTTATATATCGTATTCACGAAGAGCCTAAAATGGAAAAACTTAGACAGTTCTTTGATATTGCTGCAAGTCTTGGCTATAGAACAAAAGGTAAAATTGAAGAGATTGAACCTTATATGTTAGCAAACATGCTTAGAAAATTTAAAGGAGAGGTTGTAGAAACTATGCTTTCAACAATTCTTCTTAGAACTATGAATCAAGCTAGATATTCAATAAATAATATAGGTCACTTTGCACTTGCTACGAAGTATTATACGCATTTTACATCTCCAATTAGACGTTATCCGGATTTATTGGTGCATAGAATGATTAGAACATATTTATTTAATGGTGATGTATCTGATCAAACTATAGATAATTTCATTACTAGATTACCGGATTTAGCTGAGAGTTCTTCAGAGTATGAAAAACGAGCGGTTGATTGTGAACGTGAAGTCGATAGAATGAAAAAATGTGAGTATATGTTAAAATATCAAGAACAAACATTCAGAGGTATTGTCTCAAGTGTTACGAACTTTGGTGTATTTATTACTCTTGAACGAAGTAATATTGAGGGATTAGTGCACATTAAGGCAATGAATGATGATTATTATACATATGATCAGAAAAATATGTTATTGATTGGTCGTAGAAAGAAAAAAGTTTATAGACTTGGTGATGAAGTAATTGTTAAAGTAGCAAATGTTGACTTAGAAAATCAAGAAATAGACTTTAAAATATTGAAACACAAATCATTAATTAGTAAAAAATAGAGGATTAGATTATGGATAAAGAAATAAAAGTTATTGCCCAAAATAAAAAAGCCAATCATGATTATTTTATAGAAGAAACTTATGAAGCAGGATTAGTTTTAACTGGTACAGAAATTAAATCCATTAGAAGAGGGAGAATCAATTTAAAAGATTCATACTGTCAAACAAGGCGAGGAGAAATATTTGTTTATAATATGCATATTTCTCATTTTGAAGAGGGAAATAGATTTAATCATGAACCATTAAGAGTAAGAAAATTATTATTAAAGAAAAAACAAATTGCTTCATTAACTAATGTACAAAATGAAATAGGGATGAGTATAGTTCCGTTGAAGCTCTATATTAAAAATGGCTATGCAAAGCTATTAATCGGTGTTGCTAAAGGTAAGAAAAACTATGATAAACGCCATGTATTGAAGCAAAAAGAAGCGAATAAAGAAATTAATCGTGTTTTAAAAGATAAGCAGAGATATTAAAAAACTACATATTATTACATCAGAAACAAGAAAGACATATCGTATTAATATTAACTACGATATGTTTTTTTTATATATAGTGTACAAAAATAGTAGTAACATAAATTGAGTTTTGAAAAAAACAAAGTACATAAAATGATTTATAGAACTGTTATAAAAAAAGTTAAGAAAAATTTTCAAAAAAAAGTATAGTTTTTCCATTGATAAATAAGGATTTTTTAAAAATGTTGTAAAAATAACTAAAAAAACGCTTTACATTTAAATGAAAGCGTGCTACAATATTAAATGTAATTAAGAAAATCATTAAATAAATACTATCAAATATGTGGTATAAGTACCAAATAATAGAACAGATAAAAAACTGTTATATATCTCATTTGGGAAATAGAAGGTTTTATTCTAAGATAAATTAAAGATGAATTATTACAATATTTGATTTTTAGTTAATATATAACTTTGTTATTTATAATAATAGATTTTCACAAACCTAACAAAATATATTTATACAAAGGAGAAGTGTATTCATGGAAAAATTCACTCAGTTATTACAGCCTGTGGCTGATAATTTATATATTTCTGCACTTGTTGCATTAATTCCTATTGTGTTTTATTTAGTAACACTTGCAGGATTAAAAGTTAAAGGATGGTTAACAGGTTTACTAACTTTAATACTAGCGATCATAATTGCATGTATATTCTTTAAAATGCCGTTCCACTTCGCAGCATTCTCAACATTCCAAGGAATGGTTTATGGTGCAATGCCTATCGGTTGGATTATTTTAACATCAGTGTTCTTATACAAAATGACTGTTAAAACAGGTCACTTCGGTATCATTCGAGACAGTATCACGTCATTAACAGATGACCGTCGTCTTCAAGCATTAATCATTGCTTTCTCATTCGGGGCTTTCTTAGAAGGAGCAGCAGGTTTTGGAGCACCAGTAGCAATCACAGCTTCATTATTAGTAGGTTTAGGATTTAGACCACTTTATGCAGCAGGTGTTTGTATGATAGCTAATACTGCGCCGGTAGCATTCGGAGCTGTAGGAGCACCGGTTACAGCGATGGACGGATTAGCAACTTATGCTAACGGATCACCAATCGCAGCTGCTGAAATCGCAGCAATGATCGGACGTCAATTACCTCTAGTGTCTATCTTTATTCCATTCTACTTAGTATTAATCATGGCTGGATTTAAGAAAACATTGGAAGTATGGCCTGCATTATTAGTATCAGGTGGATCATTTGCGGTAGCACAATTCATAAGTTCTAACTATATGGGAGAACAATTACCTGACATTCTTTCATCATTAGTATCATTAGTATCAATGGTTATTTTACTTCAATTCTGGAAACCAAAAACTACTTGGAGATTTGCTGATGAAAAAGAAGTCGATGAAAATACAGTACATGCAAAACACAGTTTAAAAGAAGTACTAGTTGCATGGTCACCATTTGTTGTATTAACACTTATCATTTTCATCTGGACAATGAAATCTTCTAAAGCATTCTTCAAAACACTTGCTTTAAATCCGAAGGTACCATTTATCCACAATAATATTATTAGTTCTGTATCAGGAAAAGAAATTGCAGCAGTATTCAAACTTGACCTAGTAGGATCAATCGGGACAGCAATTTTAGTAGCAGCGTTAATCTCTAAGTTTATTATTAAAATTAGTTGGAAAGATGCAGGTGCAACTTTTATTCAAACATTTAATGAAGTTAAAATTGCATTGTTAACAATCTGTTTCGTAGTAGGATTTGCATACATTATGAATGCATCAGGTATGTCTAATACTCTAGGATACGCGCTAGCAGCAACAGGTGGAGCATTTAAATTCCTATCACCAGCTCTTGGATGGATTGGAGTGTTCATTACTGGTTCTGATACATCAGCTAACTTACTATTTGCTAAATTACAACAAGTTACAGCTAGCCAAGTAGGAATGGATCCATTATTAGCGGTAGCAGCTAACGCATCAGGAGGAGTAGTAGGTAAAATGATTTCTCCACAATCTATCGCAGTAGCAGCTGCAGCGGTTGGTCTAGTAGGTAGAGAGTCAGACTTACTTAAATTTACAGTTAAACACAGTTTCATCCTGTTAATAATTGTGTGTGCTATCGTTGCACTTCAATCAACTAGAGTACTTGGATGGATGATTCCAGTACACCCATAATAAAAGAATAGTATTAAGGAAGATCGAGTTATACTTGATCTTCTTTTTTATTAGTGAAAGTGCTAACGAAAAAAAATATCTTAAATTAAAGTAATTTCGTTAGTATATTTGTTTACAATCAAGAAAAATAGTGGTATTATTGATAAGTTAGATTAAATACTATATAAATTTAAGATTATATATATTTTATAAAGTAAGAACAAGGAGATAAAAATGTCAGTACAATTAAGAGATGATGTTAGAAATATAGCAATTATAGCCCACGTTGACCACGGTAAAACTACATTAGTTGATGAGCTATTAAAACAATCAGGAATTTTCCGCTCAAACGAGCACGTAGAAGAAAGAGCTATGGACTCTAACGATTTAGAAAGAGAACGTGGTATTACAATCCTAGCAAAAAATACAGCTATTGATTATAAAGGAAAAAGAATTAACATTCTTGATACACCAGGACACGCAGACTTCGGTGGTGAAGTAGAGCGTATCATGAAAATGGTAGATGGTGTTCTTTTAGTAGTAGATGCTTACGAAGGAACAATGCCTCAAACTCGTTTCGTTCTTAAAAAAGCTTTAGAACAAAACTTAAAACCAATTGTTGTTGTAAACAAAATTGATAAACCATCAGCTCGTCCAGAGGAAGTAGTAGACGAAGTTATTGATCTATTTATCGAATTAGGTGCAAACGATGAGCAACTTGAATTCCCAGTAGTTTATGCATCAGCTATCAATGGAACAGCTTCTTTAGAAAGTGATCCAAATGCTCAAGAAGAAAACATGCAATGTTTATATGAAACGGTAATCGATTATGTTCCAGCACCAAAAGACAATAGAGACGAACCTCTACAATTCCAAGTAGCATTATTAGACTACAATGACTATGTTGGTCGTATTGGTATCGGACGTGTATTCCGTGGAAGTATGAAAGTAGGAGAATCAGTATCTCTTATGAAGCTTGATGGAACAGTTAAAAACTTCCGTGTAACTAAAATTTTCGGCTACTTTGGATTAAAACGTGAAGAAATTCAAGAAGCTCATGCAGGTGATATCGTTGCAGTAAGTGGTATGGATGATATCAACGTTGGAGAAACAGTTTGTCCAACTGATCACCAAGAAGCATTACCAATTCTTCACATTGATGAACCAACGCTACAAATGACGTTCTTAGTTAATAACTCACCATTTGCTGGTAAAGAAGGTAAATTTGTTACAGCTCGTAAATTAGAAGATAGATTAATGCAACAATTAGAAACAGACGTTTCATTACGTGTAGAACCTAATACAAGTGATTCTTGGGTAGTAAGTGGACGTGGAGAACTTCACTTATCTATTCTTATCGAAAACTTACGTCGTGAAGGTTACGAGCTTCAAGTATCTAAACCAGAAGTAATTATCCGTAATATCGATGGTGTTGATTGTGAACCAGTTGAACGTGTTCAAGTTGACGTACCAGATGAAAGTGTTGGTGCTGTTATTGAATCATTAGGTCAACGTAAAGGTGATATGGTAGACATGCAAGCTGATGGAAATGGACAAACTCGTCTTATCTTTAACGTTCCTGCTCGTGGACTTATTGGATACTCTACAGAATTCATGTCTATGACTAAAGGATATGGTATTATTAACCACACATTCGATTCTTACCAACCAATGCAAAAAGGGCGTGTTGGTGGACGTCGTAATGGTGTATTAGTAGCTCTAGAAAATGGTCAAGCTACAGCATACTCTATCTCAAGTTTAGAAGATCGTGGTACAGTGTTTATTGAACCTGGTACTGATGTATATGGTGGTATGATTGTTGGAGAAAACAGCCGTGAAAATGACTTAACAGTTAACATCACAAAAGCTAAAGCTCAAACAAACGTACGTTCTTCAACTAAGGACCAAACAGTAACACTTAAAAAAGCTCGTATCATGACTTTAGAAGAAAGTCTTGAGTACCTAAGTGATGATGAATACCTAGAGGTAACTCCAGAGTCAATTCGTCTACGTAAAAAAGAATTAGATAAAGCAGCACGTGAAAAAGCAGCTCGTAAAGCTAAATATTCAGAAGAATAGAAATAAAGAAACTTTCGAAGTAGGTAACTATTTCGAAAGTTTTTTATCATAGTTTGGTAAAAAATGTCCAAGAGTAATGGAATACTCTTGGACAAGATTAGCTATTATTGGTTTTTAATTTCTAAGTTTCCGTTATCTAAAGAGATGTTATCTCCTTCTTTAACTTTTTCATATTGTTCTTTTGTAACGGTAACGTGTTTTGTTTCACCATCTTTAGTTTTAATTTCAAGCATATAAACTGGAACTTTTGAATCTTTTACGTTTTCCACTAATTCTTTTTGTTTATCACTAGCTTGGACATGATTGTGTGAAGTTGCAGAATTAAATAGAGTATACCATAAAAGAGCATTAGTTATTGTGCTACCTGAGAAGAAACCACTATTTCTATAGTTATTGTTTATATAATCTGTATATTGTCTTTTATATCCTTGATTATTGTAGCTATTATAGTCTTTATTGTATGAGCCACCCGAGTTCTTTGTGAAGTTTTTTGTAGTTCCTGTAGTAGGTTTACTGCTAGCAGTTGAACTAGTAGGTTTAGAACTTGACTTACTACTAGATGGTTTAGAAGAACTAGGCTTAGAACTTGATCTTGATGAACTTGGTCTTGCTGAAGAACCTTTTGCTTCTACTATATTTATACTTGATCCACTTAATGTAGAAAGAATAAGTGTCGAAGTAAGAAATAAGCTTGTTAGTTTTTTTATAGTATTCTTTTTCATATTATTATCCTTTCACAAAATTAATTATTTTCTGTAGAACGTTTAGCTACAACAGTTCCTTCAATTTTTTCTTGAGAAGATGAATCGCTTTTCACTATATTTTCTATATTAGTTTTATCATCCACTTGATCATCATTTGTAGATGAAGAAGAGTTATTGAAGTAATAGTATAGTCCTATACCAATTGCGGTAATTGATAATAAAGTAAGAAATATTTTTAAAAATCTAGCCATATTAGAATCCTCCTAATACGTATCCTTTCATATCTAATGCACGTTTTAATCTATCGTATTCAGAAGCTGGTACTTCTAGTTCGTCACCGTTTACTTGACTAATAGTTGCATATTCTGCGTCTAGTTCTTTCCAGATATCAACGATATTGTTTAAGTTAATTAATCCACGATTTCCATCGATTAAAGTAATTTCAAACCAATTCATAAAATTACCTCCTTTATTTATTCTGATTAAATTATAACATAATTTTCGAGAAAAGAATAGTATAGTAGGTATTATACTAGTTGGATTTTTGGTTAAGATAAAAGGATACTTATAAGTAAAATTAATGTATATTTTTAGAAAATTTGATATAATTAAGGTAACAATAAATTATAGTGAGGACAGAACAATGAAAATATCTGTGATAGGTTCAGGAAGTTGGGGAACTGCTTTATCTCAAGCAGTTGTAGATAATGGACATGAATTACGCTTATATTCAAGAAGTGAAAAATCAAGAGATGAAATAAATGAAAATCATACAAATAGTAGGTATTTAAAAAATGCTATTTTACCAAAAGAAGTCGTTGCTACTAGTAGTTTAAAAGAAGCAGTCGAATTTGCAGATGTAATTGTTATAGCAGTTCCTACAAAAGTGATGAGGGAAGTAGCAAAGGATATTAACGAATATTTAGAACGTCCTAAGTTTATTATCCATGTTTCTAAAGGTTTAGAGATGGAAACTAATAAGAGAATGTCAGAAGTTATATCTGATGAAATTGATAGTGATAAACTAAAAGGAGTAGGCGTATTAAGTGGTCCTTCTCATGCAGAAGAATTAATTTTAAGAAATCCTACAGTTGTTGCTATTGCATCTAAAAATGATGAATTAAACAAAATAGCTCAAGAGATATTCCACAATAAATATTTTAGAATATATGTTAATAAAGACATAATCGGTGTTGAAGTTGGTGGTGCACTTAAAAATATTATCGCTCTTGGATGTGGAATGATTGATGGAATGGCCTATGGTGATAATGCGAAAGCGGCTCTATTAACACGTGGGTTAATTGAAATAACACGATTAGGAAAAAAACTAGGGGCTGATGAAATGACGTTCTTAGGCCTAGGAGGAATAGGTGACTTAGTAGTAACATGTACATCTAAGCACTCAAGAAACTATAATTGTGGTTATTTAATAGGACAAGGATATTCATTAGAAGAAGCAATTGAAAAATTAGACATGGTAGCTGAAGGAGTACGAACTACAAAAGTTTGTTATTTCTTATCAAAAGAATACGATGTTTATATGCCGATAACTGAAAATATTTATAAGGTTCTTTATGAAGGATTAAGCATAAAAGACTGTGTTAATAACCTTATGAATAAAATGGCAGCAGAAGAATTAAACAAATTTGAGTAAAATAGGTCTATACATTATTGTATAAATAGAAAAAATCAAATGAATTGTTAAAAATATTGCAAAAATGCCTAAAAAACGCTAAAATTCGGTAATAAAACCTTGATTATTAGCGATTTATATGGTAATATTTAATAAGTGAAACGGGAGAACCGTTACTCAATAATGGAGGTAAAGAATTAATGAACAAATCAGAATTAATTTCAAAAGTTGCTGAGAAATCAGGACTACAAAAAAAACAAGCAACTGCAGCTATCGAAGCATTCGTAGAAACAGTTGAAGAAACTTTAGCTAAAGGTGAAAAAATCCAAATTATCGGATTTGGTAACTTTGAAGTAAGAGAAAGAGCTGCTCGTAAAGGACGCAACCCTCAAACTAACGAAGTTATTGAAATCGCTGCAAGCAAAGTTCCTGCTTTCAAAGCTGGTAAAGCTCTTAAAGACGCAGTTAAATAATAACAATTTAATTCAAAAAAGAGGAGTTACTACTTAGTAGCTCTTTTTTTTATAAAGAATGGAGGATAGTTTTGAAAAATAAAGAACAATCACAAGAACTTATAAAAACATTATTAGAAAACATTGGAGAAGATACTTCAAGAGCTGGATTACTTGATACACCAAAAAGATGTGTAAAAATGTATGAAGAGTTATTATCTAAAACAAATGTAGATCCGAAAGAGGAAATCAATACATTTTTTGAGTCAGATAATGATGAACCTATTTTAGTGAAGGATATTCAGTTCTATTCACTATGTGAACACCATATGTTACCTTTTTATGGTGTTTGTCATATAGCATATGTACCAAATAATAAGAAAATTACAGGACTTAGTAAATTAGCTCGACTAGTTGAAAGTGCTAGCCGTAGACTTCAAATTCAAGAAGATATGACACTTATGTTAGTGAATGCAATTGAAGAACAATTACAACCAAAAGGTGTATATGTAATTATAGAAGCTGAACACATGTGTATGGCTATGCGTGGAATTAAGAAAATTGGTTCTAAAACAGTGACAAGTAAGAAAACTGGTATTTTCTTAGAAGATACAGAATTAGTTAAGGACATTCAATATAAAATTAAGTTATAGTATTAACAGGAGTAGATTATGAAAGAAAGTAGCTATATTATTATTAGAGCTGAAGTCGATAATGTAAAAGTAATTACAAAAAAGACGAATAATGAAGAAGCCCTTGAAATATTAAATAAGGGAGAAGTAATAATTCTAAATATTTTTGATAATATCGTAAACTTTAAAGTACAGGGAAGAGCGAGAATAGTATCGAATTTAGATCAAGTGATTTCAGAATAAAAAAGTTCGCAGAAAAATTTCTGCGAACTTTTTATCATTTTACTAGAATAGTAATTTATCTGCTCCACCTAGTTTGTAGTCTAGGGCTGCCATAGCTAGTACGTTAATGAAGTGCCATGGACGGTCGAATTCTGGTTGGAAGAATATATCAGCAAGTGCTAATTGTTCTAATGTCCACTCTGATGCGATAGCTATAGATAAAGCTGCGATAGCGCTAGATACGTCATGTTTAGACATAAATTGAGCTCCTAGAACTCTGTGAGTATCTTCGTCGAAGTAGATTTTCATGTGAACTAGATTGTTTTCTTTTCTCATGAAATCTGGGTAAATTCTTTCTTCTACATATTTAGAAGCTACTTTACCATCATATAGACCTACACCGTTTTGAGATAATCCAGTACTTACGAATTTGTAATCAAAGAATGATAATGCTGAAGTACCGTTTACTGCAGGCATTTTAGTTTTAGTACCCATAGCGTTTAATGCAGCAACTACACCTTGACGGCGAGCTAGAGTAGCAAGAGCTATTGGTAATTCTCCGCGAGTTGGAGCGTATGGAAGTAGAGTAGAGTCTCCTCCAGCATATACATCTTTAGCAGATGTTTCTAAGTATTCGTTAGTAACAACAAAACCACGTTCTGTCATTTCTAATTCTCCATTTAACCATGAAGCATCTGGACGAACACCAACAGAAACAATAACAGTATCTGCTTCGTATTCACCTTTGTCTGTTACTACAGCTGTAACTTTTCCGTTTTCACCTTTGAATGAAAGAACTTTTTCTCCACCACGAACTTTAAGATTATGTTTAGCACCTTCTTCAGTAAGGATATCAGTAAGTTCTTGGTCTAGGTAAGTATTTAAGATTCTTGGCGCAAAGTCAACAACAGTTACGTCGATACCGTGTTTTGCATAAGATTCTGCTACTTCAAGCCCGATGTATCCACCACCAACAACTACTGCTTTTTTACTGTTTTGCATACAATCGTATACAGCTTGAGTATCTTCTGGTCCACGGAAAGTGTGGATGTTTTCTAATTCAATTCCTTCGAATGGAGGTTTAATTGCCGCTCCACCAGGACTTAATAATAATTTATCGTAAGATTGTTTTTCTTCACCAGCTGGTGTTTTAACAACAACATATTTTTCTTTTGAATTTAATCCTACAACATCGCTGTTACAGTGGATGTTAATACCTTGAGAACGGTAAGACTCCTCTGTTGCAAAGTGTAGTTCAGATAACGCTTTAGATGTCCCATCTAAATAAGATTGGCTACCTCAACCCATGAATGAAGCCCCAGCGCCTCTTTCATATAAGTGAATTTCAGCATTAGGCTCGTTTTTTAAAATAGTTTGAACAGCTTCGTAACCGAAGTGAGATGTTCCAACAACTACATATTTCATTTGTTTTCCTCCTAATAAAAATTTTAATTTTTGAATTCTCTCCGTATAATTAATATTATATGATTATACAAATAGAATTATAACATATATTGCTATAATATAAAAATAATATGCATCATAAAAACTATAAACATGGCTTTGTTATCGCTTTATTTTTGTATTATTATACATTTAACTATATAGATTTATGTCATATATTTAACATGTTGAATACTATTGATCGTTTAATTTATGAGCAAATAATTATTTTGATTTGACTTTTTTTGACTTTTGTTTTATTATATATTTCAGTAGATAAAGAAAAAATTTTTAAGAGGTTATTAATATGATCAAACCATTATTTGATAATGTATTATTAAAAAAAGTAGAGGAAGAAAAAGCAACAACTAGTGGAATAGTTTTAGCTTCAAAAGAAGAAACTTCAAATATTGCGATTGTAGTTGCTTTAGGAGAAAGTTGTTTATTATCAAAAGATAATGATGGAGAACTGACTGCAGGAAGTAAAGTAGTATTTTCAGATAATTATAAAAAGGTGAATTTTAAAAATGAAGAATACTATTTAGTAAATGAAGAAGAAGTTCTAGCTGTTATTGAAGATTAGGAGGAAACATGGTTAAAGAATTAAAATTTTCAGAAGATGCTCGCCAATCAATGAAAGTTGGTGTGGATAAATTGGCAAATGCTGTTAAAATTACATTAGGACCAAAAGGAAGAAACGTAGTTTTAGATAGAAAATTTGGTTCTCCACTAATTACAAATGATGGAGTATCAATTGCTAAAGAAATAGAATTAGAAGATCCATATGAAAACATGGGAGCAAAGTTAGTAGCTGAAGTTGCTAATAAAACAAACGAAATCGCAGGTGATGGAACTACAACTGCAACTATTCTTGCGCAAGCTATGATAACTGAAGGATTAAAAAATGTTACAAGTGGTGCTAATCCAATCGGTATAAGAAAAGGTATGGAAAGAGCGGTAAAAGTAGCAGTTGAACGCCTTCGTGAAATTAGCGTAACAGTAGATTCTAAAGATAAAATAGCTCAAGTAGGTGCTATTTCTGCAGCTGATGAAGAGATTGGAAAATTCATTTCAGAAGCTATGGATAAAGTCGGAAATGATGGTGTAATAACTATTGAAGAATCACAAGCGCTTGATACAACTTTAGAAGTAGTAGAAGGGATGCAATTTGATAGAGGATATTTATCACCATATATGGTAAGTGATACAGAAAAAATGATTGCTGATTTAGATAATCCATATGTTCTTGTTACTGATAAAAAAATCAGTGCTGTCCAAGAAATCTTACCAGTATTAGAAGAAGTAGTTGCAGCAGCTAAGCCTTTATTAATTATAGCTGATGATGTTGAACAAGAAGCTGTTGCGACACTTGTTGTTAATAAACTTCGTGGTACATTTAATGTTGTAGCTGTAAAAGCACCAGGATTTGGAGAAAGAAGAAAAGCTATTTTAGAAGATATTGCTATATTAACTGGTGGAACATTAATTACTGATGATTTAGGTTTAGAATTAAAAGATGCTAACATAACAATGCTTGGAAAAGCTGCTAAAGTAAATGTTACTAAAGACAATACTGTTATTGTTGGTGGTAAAGGTGATAGAGAAAAGATTGATAGCAGAACACAACAAATTAAAGCATTATATGCAGAATCAAGTTCTGAATTCGACCGTGAGAAATTACAAGAAAGATTGGCTAAGTTATCAGGTGGAGTAGCTGTAATTAAAGTCGGAGCAGCAACAGAGACTGAATTAAAAGAAAGAAAACTTAGAATAGAGGATGCTTTAAATTCAACTAGAGCTGCTGTGGAAGAAGGTATTGTTCCTGGTGGAGGAACAGCGCTGGTTCAAGTAATTTCTGAAGTTGAAAAATTAGAAGCAACAGGTGATGAACAAACGGGGATTAATATTATTAAAAAAGCTCTAGAAGCACCAGTTCGTCAAATAGCTGAAAATGCTGGATTAGAAAGTAGTGTTATCGTAGCTAAACTTAAAGAGGTTGAAGTAGGGTATGGATTCAATGCAGCTACTGAAGAGTGGGTTGATATGATAAAAGCTGGAATAGTTGATCCAACGAAAGTTACGCGTTCGGCATTACAAAATGCTGCGAGTGTATCAAGTTTATTCTTATCAACTGAAGCAGTAGTTGCAGATGTTTCTAAAGATGAACCAATGCAACCACAAATGCCAATGATGTAAAACTAATAGCTAAAACAAATAATTTGAATAATTGGCTATCATATTATAAAATAAATTCATAAGTATTAAAGGAGACAGAAACAATGAGAGAAATCACAGATAAAGAATTTTTTGAATTATCAAAAACTGATAGTGTAAAAGTATTTGACTTTTGGGCACCATGGTGTGGACCATGTAAAATGTTAGCACCAGTATTAGAAGAAGTTGCTAGCGAATTTACTAACATTGAATTCTACAAAGTCAATGTAGATGAAAACCAAGAAGCTGCTGGTGAATTTGGAATTATGTCAATTCCTACACTATTAATCATGAAAAATGGTGAAGTACTAGAAGAAAAAACTGGATACCAACCAAAAGAAGCATTAGTAGAATTACTATCTAAATTCTAATAAAAAATTAAGCTACGGAATTAATTTTTCGTAGCTTTTTTAATAGAGAAAATAAACAAGGAATAGCTTGTAATTAAGCCATTCCTTGTTTTTATTTGATTAATAATTTTTTAAATATTGATCGATTTCCCAGTCTGTAACTTGAGTTCTAAATGAATCCCATTCGATTGATTTTGCTTCTATAAAGTTATAGAAAATGTGATCGCCTAATGCTTCTTTCATAATAGGAGACGCTGCTAATTCTTTAAGTGCAGTGTATAGAGTTGATGGTAATTCATCGATACCATTTGCGATTCTTTCTTCGCGAGTCATAACATAAATATTACTTCTAACTTCAGCAGCTGGAACTAGTTTATTTTCAATTCCGTCTAAACCTGCTGCTAATATTGTTGTCATTGCTAAGTATGGATTTGCAGCTGGGTCTACTGATCTAACTTCTACACGTGTAGACTTACCACGTGCAGCAGGAATACGAACAAGAGGTGAACGGTTTGAAGTTGACCATGCAACATAACAAGGTGCTTCATAACCAGGAACTAGACGTTTGTATGAGTTTACGGTTGGATTACAAACGGCTGTGAAACTACGAGCGTGTTTAAGAACTCCTGCGATGAAGTGTGATGCTACTTCACTTAATCCATTTTCGCTGTTTTCATCATAAAAACTGTTTTCACCGTTACTGAACATAGAAACGTTGCAGTGCATTCCAGATCCATTGATACCAAAAATTGGTTTTGGCATGAATGTCGCATGTAAACCATGTTTTCTAGCAATAGTTTTTACAATTAATTTAAATGTTTGAATATTGTCGCAAGCAGAAATTACATCGTCGTATTTGAAGTCAATTTCGTGTTGACCTGGAGCAACTTCGTGGTGACTTGCTTCAATATCAAATCCTAGGCGTTCAAGTTCAAGAACGATGTCACGGCGTACGTTTTCTCCTAAATCAACAGGTGCAAGATCGAAATAACCACCATTATCGTTTAATTCTAAACTTGGTTCACCATTTTCTTTAAGTCTGAATAAGAAGAATTCTGGTTCAGGTCCAAGGTTTAATGTATCGAATCCTAATTTTTTCATTCTTTCAAGTGTTCTTTTTAAATTACCACGAGGGTCACCAGCAAAAGGTTTTCCATCTACAGTATAAACGTCACAGATGAAACGTGCTACTTTACCGTATTCGCTATCCCAAGAAAATACTAAGAATGTGTTTAAATCAGGGTAAAGATACATATCACTTTCTTCAATTCGTACAAAACCTTCAATTGATGAACCGTCAAACATCATTTTATTATCTAATACTTTTTCAATTTGACTAACGGGTACTTCTACATTTTTGATTGTACCAGTAATGTCGGTAAATTGTAATCGAATATACTTAACGTTTTCATCTTCAATTCTTTTAATTATTTCTTCTCTAGTAATAGTCTTAGCCATGTTGTCTCCTTATTTTGTAGAAAATTATTGTAAAAAAATCTAACACTAAAATTTATTCTTTTTGTTGTTATAAAATCTAGATAAATCACCACGTCCAATTGAGCGTTCTCTAGGTAAACCATTTGGTCCTGCGAATATATCGTTATGGATAATCTGTCTAATTTGAGTTGTTTCAGCAGGCACTTCTTTTTCGTTAATAATTTCATCAATAGCTTTTAGACTAAAGCCTTTTGTAAGTAGGTCTTTAATAGTTAATAATTTATCGATATCATTAAAAGAAAAAAGCCTAGTATTACCTTCAGTACGTTTTGGAGTGAAGAGTTTTTTTTCTTCATAGTATCTTATTTGTCTTGCAGTAAGTTGAGTAATTTTTGTTACTACACTTATGGAAAAAACTGGAAGATTTTTTTGTAGTTCTTTAAACCCCATAATAGTACCTCTCTAATAAGATTTTGTGAAATAAATATTTTATATCTATATAGTATAATAACAAAAAAAGTAAGTAAAATAAAGTGTATGTTAGAAAATCTTACAATTAATAACTGTGTAAACATAATAAGTATTTTATAGTTATTTTTTATATTTATAGAATAAAGTATGTTTAAAATTTTTGAAAATCATGATAAAATAAAGTTATATAAAAAAGAAAGGATGATAGTATGGCGATATTTTTATCTGTTGTAGTTTTTATTATAACATTTGTATTACTATTAGGTTCTTATATAGTCTTAGTAGCAAATAAAAAAATAAAAAAAAGACGTATGGATAAAGTATTGAAATTGGTAGCTGCATACAGTCTAGTTGCTGCATTAGTGTACTGCTATCAGTATTTATACTTATAAAAAATATATATTAACAATTAAATATTAGTTTGGATGTGAAAATTTTGAAAAAAGATTCCTTGTTTAAAGGGACTGCGATACTTAGTTTAAGTTTAATCTTAACAAAGATTTTAGGAGCGGTGTATCTAATTCCTTTTTATCAGATAATTGGTGGAGAGGAACAAATGGCTTTATTCAACTATGGATATAGTTATTATGCAACTATACTAGAGATTTCTGGTGCAGGAATACCACTAGCAATAGCGAAATTAGTAGCTAAATACAATGCGTTAGGTGCATATAGTGTTAGTAGAAGAATTTATAAGCTAGGGTCTTGGTTATTGGTAGTAATGGGAATTGTAGGTTTTTGTATATTATTTTTTGGTTCTGGATATATATCAGATCAAATTTTGATAAGTAATCAACAAAAATTTACTCCTCAAGATGGGGCATTAGTTCTAAAAAGCTTGAGTTTTGGTATTCCGCTAGTTTTAGTATCATCAGGAATTAGAGGATTATTCCAAGGACATGAAATTATGCTACCTTCGGCTTTAAGTCAATTTATTGAACAAGTGGCACGTATTGCTTTTATGCTAGGAGCAACATACTTCATTATGAGAATTTTAGGATATGGAGTAGTTGAAGGAAATGTTAGTGCAACATTTGCAGCAGCGGTAGGAGCTGTTTTTTCTTTAATTACACTTTTCTTTTTTTATTCTAAAAATAGAAAAAATCTGGATTTTAATATAGAAGAAGATGAAGTACAATTGGATGTTTCAAACACTGCATTAGTAAAAGAATTCTTTTCAGTTTCAATTCCATTTATTTTCATTGTAGGATTATTCCCAATTCTAAATATTATTGATCAACATAATTTCATTCATGGAATGACGAAAATAGGTAAAGCAGATATTGTAGATGGAAGGTTCTCAGCATTGCAACTAGTTAATAAAGTAGTTATGATTGCTGTGGCAATTGCCCCGGCATTTTCTAGTACATTTTTACCTTCGATTACTAGATTATTTGCACAAGGTGATAGAATTACTGTTAGTAGTCAAATTAATAAAGTTATTTTATCTCTAATGATGATCGTGCTACCAGCATTGGTAGGTATGTATGTATTAGCCGATCCAATATATTCTGCTTTTTATAGTAGAAGTTTAGAGAATGCAGATTTACTGAGATTTTATTTACCACTAGCTGTACTTTATTCGATTTATAGTTTAACTAGTATAATAATGCAAGCTGTTAATAAGCAATTGTTAAACCTAGTTGCTATTGTTGTAGGACTAATTGTTAAGTATTTAACGATTACTCCATTTGTAATGAATTTCGAGACAAATGGTGTAATTCTATCTTCAATTACAACTTATCTTGTGATGATACTAATTAACTTAGTTATTATTAATACAGAAGTTAGACTTAGAATATTTGAATTTGTTTCTAGATTTTCAATAATATTAAGTAGTTGTTTCATTATGTTTATTACTGTTGCAGCAATATATGAGTCAATACTTACAAACTTTGTAATTGAATCAAAAATTTCAAGTATGATATTAATTATGATTTGTGCAGTTTTTGGTATTCTTATATATTTCTTCAGCATTACAATGATGAAATTTGATGAATATTTATTTGGAAGAAAAATTAGACTTTCATCTTTGAAAAATCTAAGGAGAAGAGTATAGTGAGACTAGATAAATTTATTAGTACGACTACAACTTTAAGTAGAGCAGAAGCAAAAAAAATTATAAAAAAAGGAATATTAATTAATGATATTTTGATAAAGAGTCCTGATTATAAGGTTGATGAATTCAATGATCAGGTAATTGTAAATGGTAATAGGCTAGTGTATCAAAAATATGTTTATATAATGATGAATAAGCCTAAAGATACGGTTTCTGCAACGGAAGATGCGATTGAAAGAACTGTTGTAGATATATTAAGAGATGAAGACCGTATTCATAAAGTTTTTCCTGTAGGTAGACTTGATAAAGATACTGAAGGACTAATGTTACTTACAAACGATGGTGAATTAGCTCATAAACTCATCTCCCCTAAGAAAGATGTAGAGAAAAAATACTATGTCGAGGTTAGTGGAGAACTAAAGAATGAACATCTCGAAATTGTAAAAGAGGGTGTAACTTTAGAAGATGGGTATAAGTGTAAGCCTGCTCGTTTAGAAATATTAGATACTAGTGAAGGAAATAGTAAAGCAAATATATTCATTACCGAGGGGAAATTTCATCAAGTTAAAAGAATGATGAAGTCCCTTGGAACAACAGTAACATATTTAAAAAGATTGTCTATAGGGAGTTTGAAATTAGATGAGAATCTAAAATTAGGCGAGTATAGATATTTAACAGATGATGAATTAAATAAATTAACTAAATAACGGAGGGAAATATAATGACTATTGATTTTAAACAAGAGGTTCTAAATCATAAAGAGGACCTACTTAAAGATTTATTTGACTTATTAAGTGTACGTTCAATTTTAGGAACAGATATAACTGAGGAAACCCCATTTGGAAGTGGACCAAGAGAAGCATTGGATTTAATTTTATCTTTTGGTAAGCGTGATGGTTACAAAACTAAATTAGTAGAAAATAAAGCAGGACACATTGAAGTGGGAGAAGGAGAAGAATTATTTGGTATCCTTGGACACGTCGACGTTGTACCAGTAGTAGAAGCTGACTGGACTAGTCATCCATTTAAACCAGAAATAAGAGATGGTAAGATATTTGCTCGTGGATCATTAGATGATAAAGGGCCTACAATGGCAGCTTACTATGCTGTTAAACTTTTAGATAAACTAGGTGTAAAATGGAATAAACGAGTAAGGGTGATTGTTGGAAGTGATGAAGAAACTGGATTTAGATGTGTTGAAGCGTACTTTAAACACGAAGAACAACCAGCTTCTGGATTTACGCCAGATGCAATGTTCCCATTAGTGTATGCTGAAAAAGCAAGAGCAACTTTCGATCACAAACTGAAATTTGTTAGTGAAGATGGAGAGTATAATTATAAACTTGTTAAATTTAATGGTGGTCAAGTTTTAAATATGGTTATTGCTAGTGCAAAAGCTGAATTAGAAGGTGAAGTAGCAGATATTAAAGAAAAATTTGAAAAATTCTTAAAACAAGAAAAACTTGAAGGTGAAGTTGAGGTAGAAAATACAATTAAGCTTACACTTAAAGGAAAAGCTGCTCATGGTTCAACACCACAATATGGTATTAATGGTGCAACAAAATTAGCAGAATTTTTAAGTACGTTAGGATTAGATAATAATGGTAAAAACTTTGTAAATTATATAGTGGAAAAACTTGCCAATGATCCATTTGGTGAAAAATTAGGAATTAATTACGCTGATGATGAAATGGGAGAAGCTACATATAACTATGGAATTCTAGAGTATGATTTAGAAAGAAAAATTGGGGTAGTTTCAACAGACTGTCGTCATCCTAAGAAATTTGATTTAGTTGATAGATTGAATGGGATTAACGTAGATAACATAGATATTGAAGTAACAAGTACTAAAGAAGCTCACTATGTACCAAAAGATGATGAATTAGTTACAACA
Source organism: Gemella sp. 27098_8_149 (assembly GCF_041433745.1). Lineage (NCBI taxonomy): Bacteria > Bacillati > Bacillota > Bacilli > Caryophanales > Gemellaceae > Gemella > Gemella sp. 27098_8_149. The sequence continues at coordinate 67,629 of NZ_JAPWCB010000006.1, forward strand.
TTAATGGATGTGTATAGAAAACATACAGGTGATACTAAAAATGATGCATTCGTATTAGGTGGAGGAACATATGCACGTTGCCTTAAAAAAGGTGTTGCATTTGGATTACTTTTCCCAGGTAAGGAAGATACAATGCACCAAGCAAATGAATATTTAGAAGTAGAAGATTTATTATTAGCTACTGCAATTTATGCAGAAGGAATTTACAAACTTTGTTGTGAACAATAAATTTTATAAAAATATTTATTTCATATAATGTTTATTTTGTAAAAAATAAGATAATAAGCAATCTCAAAGATATTAATCTTAATTTTTGTATATATAAATTATAATATCTTTGAGATTTTTAATTTTAGTTAAAAAATAGCATCTTGAAAAAAATGATTAAAGAATGTAAAATATATAGTGCATTATAATTTTTAAAAAGAGATTGAAGAAAGGAGCAGTATAAAATATGTCTAAAGAATATTATCAGATGGGCTGGACTTTAGATGATACATATAACGAAGATTATTTTTGTTCGAGAGATAATCAACGTTACTTTATTAAAAAAAATACTACTCCGATGATAGCAACTCTTTCTGCAGAAGGTATTGTACCTAGATTAAGATGGACTAAGCGTATTAGTAATGGAGATGTATTAATCGCGCAAGATTTTGAAAATGGTAGAACGTTAAATACGGAAGATATGACGGATAAACGTATACCTGAAATTTTGAAAAAAGTGCACGGATCATCAAAACTAAAAAAAATTATGAAGGCTCAAGGTTATGCTGAAGAAACAGCAGCTAGATCACTTTGTAATTTAAAATCGATCATTGCCGATGATCTTAGAAAAAATAGTAATATTGTCGATGCATTAAATTATTTAGAGAAGTGTTTGCCAGATGATGACGTAGAATATACACCTTGTCACACCGATTTACATAAAGATAACTGGTTACTTTCAGATCAAGGTAAGTTATTTTTAGTAGACTGGGAACACTCTATACTTTGTGATCCTGCTATTGATATTTCATTTGTATTATATCGATACATTCCACAAAGCGAATGGAATGAATGGCTAAAAATTTATGGACAAGAGCCGACAATAAAATATAGAAATAGACTAAAATGGTATATAACTTTACAATCTGTCATAATGATAGTTTGGTATCATGAGAAGAAACAATTATCAGAAATGAACTCGTGGCTAGTCTTTTTAAATAGTATTTTTAACGATTTTATATAAGCATTAAGTAGGAAAATCCTAATTAATGCTTTTATTTTTTTTATAATCGGTGTAAAATAGAAATAGTTGCGTAATTTATTCTTATAGAAGAAACTTATATTTGAATATATTATGATAAATGAAATTAATGGAGAAATGGAATGAGTATAAAACAATATAAATTATATCTAATAGACCTAGATGGTACTATTTATAATGGTGATAAAAAGATAAAATATGCAAAGGAGTTTGTTGATTATCTAAATACAAATAACATAGACTATTTATTTTTAACTAATAATTCAACTAGACAACCTAAAGAAGTAGCCGAACACTTAAAGAATTTCGATATAGATACATCAGAAGAACACGTATTTACATCAAGTGATGCTACTAAAATTTATCTTGAAGGTAAAGGATATAAAAATTTATATGTAATCGGTGAAGCGGGACTTAAGAATACTTTAAATTCATTCACTCAAAGAGAAAATGAGGAAGGTGTTGATGCAGTTGTAGTTGGTCTTGATAGACAACTTACTTATGATAAACTTGCAACTGCGGCTAAAGCTGTATTAAACGGTGCAGAACTGATTGGTACTAATCTAGACACATTGTTACCAACAGCAAATGGCTTTGTACCAAGTAATGGGGGGCAAGTTAAGTATCTAGAGTATGCAACTTCGACGCCGGCTACATTTATAGGTAAGCCTAGTAAAATTATTATGGAATGTGCTATGAATTTATTTAGTTATAGCAAAGATGAAATTGTTATGGTTGGAGACAACTATGATACAGATATTATGTCTGGTATTAATGGCGGTATAGATACAATTCACGTTCAAACAGGTGTCACAAGTTTAGAAGATTTAGAAACTAAAGAACATAAACCAACTTATTCTATTAAAAACTTATTCGAGCTAGTTAAATAAAAGGAGAAATCATGATTATTAAAACAGAAGAACAATTACAAAAAATGAAAGAAATAGGATTCATCTGTGCTACAATTCGAGATGAAATGGTGAAAAAAGCAGTACCAGGTGTTTCTACAAAAGAATTAGATAATATAGCAAAAGAGTTATTTGAAAAATATGGAGCGAAATCTGCACCAATTACAGAGTATGATTTTCCAGGATATACATGTATTTCATTAAATTACCAAGCTGCACATGGGATTCCATCAAGTACTAAAATATTAAAAGATGGTGATTTACTAAATATAGATGTATCTGGATGCAAAGATGGATATTATGCAGACACTGGAATTTCTTTTGTTGTAGGTAAAGTAGATGACCCAATGAAGGAAAAAGTATGTGAAGTAGCTAAAGAAGCATTTTATGAAGGAATTAAGCATGCTGTAGCAGGAAGAAAAATAAACCAAATCGGTAAAAATGTACATAAAAAGATAAAAGAACATAAATTAGAAGTGATAGAAAACTTAACAGGTCATGGAATCGGAACTTCATTACACCAAGAACCACAACATGTATTTAATTATTTTGATCCATGGGATAATTTAATTCTAAAAGATGGTATGTGTTTAGCAGTAGAACCTTTCGTATCAACTAAAGCGAAGACTGTAGGGAATTCAGATAGAGATGAGTGGGAATTAGTTGCAAATGATGGTTCTTATATTGCTCAATATGAACATACAATTGTAGTAAGAGAAAATGATGAACCTTTAATATTGACTAAAATTGATTAATTTTTATTAAAAAAGTTGACAAGTAAATAAAAATGTTTTAAGATACTACTTATTATAAAATTATGGAGAGAAGAAAATGGCAGAAAATTTAGTAATAGTCGAATCTCCTTCTAAGGCAAAAACTATTGAAAAATATCTAGGGAAAAAATATAGAGTAATATCTTCAAAAGGTCATGTAAGAGACCTTCCTAAAAGTAGAATGGGAGTAGAAGTGCTAGATAATGGAAATGTAGATGTTGATTATATTTCTATAAGAGGTAAGGGAGATGTAATTAAATCTTTAAAAAAAGAAGCAAAAGGAAAGAAAGTTTTCCTTGCATCCGACCCCGATAGAGAAGGAGAAGCAATAGCTTGGCATATTGCTCATATATTAGGATTAGATAATAATTCTGATAATAGAATTGTTTTTAATGAGATCACGAAAGATGCAGTCAAAGATGCTATAAAGCATCCTAGAAAAATAAATACAGACTTAGTTCAATCTCAACAAGCTAGAAGAATATTAGATCGTTTAGTTGGATATAATATTTCTCCTGTACTTTGGAAAAAAGTAAAACCGAAGTTATCAGCGGGAAGAGTGCAAAATGCAGCTCTAAAGCTAATTGTTGATAGAGAAGAAGAAATTCAAAAATTTGTTCCACAAGAATATTGGTCTATGCCGATTGATTTTATAAAAAATAGAAAAGTCTTAACGGCTAATTTCTATTCTTTTAAAGGTGAAAAGCTTAAGCTTGAGAGTAAGAAGGATGTAGACAATATAAGAAAAGCAATTGTAGGTGATACATTTAAAGTTATCGATGTAGCAAAAACTAATAAGAATAGAAATGCACCGAATGTATATATTACTTCTACAATGCAACAAGATGCATCTAGAAAGATTAATTTCAAAACTCGTAAGACAATGAGTGTAGCTCAAGAGTTATATGAAGGTATAAATCTTAAAAAGTTAGGTGGAGTTACAGGTTTAATCACATACATGAGAACGGACTCTACAAGGGTTTCGGATGAAGCGGTTAAGATGGCTAGTGACTATATACTTAACAATTTCGGTAAGGAATATCTTTCTTCTTCAGTGAAAGCTAGAAAATCAAGTAAAAATGTTCAAGATGCCCATGAAGGAATTAGACCAACAAATGTTAATTTCACACCTGACAGCATTAAAGAATATTTGTCTAATGATCAATATAAACTGTATAAGCTTATATGGGAAAGATTTATTGCAAGTAGAATGAGTGCTGCTGTTTATGAAACGAGCACAACTACATTTGAAAATAATAAGGTTGTATATCGTGGAGCACATTCTAAATTATTATTTAATGGTTTCTTAGCGGTTTTAAAAGAAAAAGAAAAAGTGAAACTTGCACCAGAGTTTGAAGTTGGTGAAGATGCTAAAGTTAAAGAAATAAAAGAAGAACAGCATTTTACTCAACCACCTGCACGTTACTCAGAGGCGAAACTAATAGCTGAACTTGAGGAACTTGGAGTTGGCCGCCCATCTACATATGCGACAATTGTAGAAACTTTACAAAAAAGATACTATGCAAAACTGCAAAATAAAGTGTTCACACCAACTGAATTAGGAACACTAGTGAGTAAGATAACTGAACAGTATTTCCCTGATATTATAAATACTAAGTTTACAGCTAATCTTGAGAGTCAATTAGATGATATAGCAGAAGGAAAAGTAGGCTGGGAAAAAACTATATATGATTTCTACAGTAATTTTAGAAAAGATGTTGAAAAAGCAGAAACTGAAATGGAAAAAGTAGAAATTAAACAAGAATTTACTGGAGAAAGCTGTCCAGAATGTTCTTCACCACTTGTATTTAAGTTAGGTAAATTTGGTAAGTTTATAGCTTGTTCTAATTTCCCTGATTGCAGATACACTAATACCATCCAAAAAAAGGTTGGAGTCACATGTCCGAAATGTAAGAAACATGAGATTTTAGAGAAAAAATCTAAAAAAGGCAAATTATTCTATGGTTGTGAAGGATTCCCAGAATGTGATTTTGTTTCATGGGATAAACCTATAAATAGAAATTGTCCGAAATGTACAAATATCTTATATGAAGGAAAAAAAGGTGTTCATTGTGCACACTGTGATTATAAAGAAGAAATAAAAAAATAGAAAAATGGATAAAAAGGATTTGATAATTGTTCTCAATTATCGAATCCTTTTGTTATTAGTACGATACATATAGATTATAGAAAATTAATTGTTTGAAAATGATTGCATTATTGATTTTTTCTAAATGTAAACGAGGTACCAAGTATACAATTCTTTTAAATTGTCAGAAAATTTAAAACATTTATCCAACAAAAAAGGTAATATTTTTTAAAAATCTATTGACAAATGTTAATAAATATATTATTGTATATAACATACTTAAAAAAAACAAAAAAATTTGGAGGAGATGACATGTTGAAATTTTTAAAGAAAAATCCATACGTTTCAATCGGACTTATGTTATTTGCACTATTCTTTGGTGCTGGTAATTTAATTTTCCCAGCATTCTTAGGACAAAACGCTGGATCAAACTTATCTACAGCGATGATCGGATTTATTATTATGGGAGTGGGATTACCACTATTAGGAGTTATTGTAATGGGGTATTCAGGAGCTGAAGACCTATTAGATTTATCAAGCAGAGCCGGGAAAGTATTCGGTGTTGCTTTTACTACTTTATTATACTTAACAATTGGACCATTCTTTGCAATTCCTAGAACAGGGACTACTACTTATGAATTAGGGTTATCTAGCTTTGTAGCACCAGAAAATACTACAATTGCTCAAGCTATTTTCTTAGCATTCTTTATGGGATTAACATTATGGTTAGCAATCAGTCCTAATAAACTAGTAGATAGAATCGGTACTGTAATTACACCAGTTTTACTACTTTCAATGGTTGTTTTAATCATTGCTTCATTAGTTAAACCTATGGGTGTAGCACAAGAACCTACAAAAACTTATCAAACTACTTCATTAGCATTTACAAATGGATTAATGGAAGGTTATAATACAATGGATGCATTAGCATCATTAGTATTTGGTATTATCGTAATTAACTCTGTTAAACTTTACGGAGCAAAAACTAAAAAAGAAGTATTTAATAATACAGCTAAATCAGCAATTATCGCTGCTGTGTTATTAGCTTTAGTATATGTATTCATCTCTAATATCGGAGCTACATCTGTTTCTGTTTTAGGATTACAAAAAACTGGAGCTGGAGTATTAACGGGAGCAACAACATATTACTTTGGTAATGTCGGTAAATTATTACTATTCGTTATCGTATTCTTAGCTTGTTTAACTACAAGTGTTGGATTAGTAACAGCTTGTGCTTCATTCTTCGTAAGACTTTACGATAAAGTTAGTTACAAAACTTATGCAATCGCATTAACATTATTCTCATTTGCAGTTGGTAACTACGGATTAGCAGCAATCATCAAAGGTGCTGTTCCAGTACTTGTTTTATTATATCCATTAACAATGGTATTAATTTTACTAGGATTTTTAAACAACTTCTTTGGTGGTAAAAAAGTAGTTTATGTTTGTACAGTTCTATTCACTGGATTATTTAGTTTATATTCTACTGTAGCTTCAACATTTAAACTTGCAGTACCTGCAGTTGATAATGTACTAGCTAAAGTAAACTTCCTTCCTGTTCCCGCAGATTTTGCATGGTTAAATTATGCATTAATCGGATTTGTATTAGGAATTGTACTTTCATTCTTTGTAAAAGAAAATAAATAATTATATTAAGAGATGATAGAAGAAATTTCTTCTATCATCTTTTGTTTTTATTACTATTGTTTTTGACATTAAGTTAAAGCAATGGTATTATAATAAGATATAATCTAATATTTAAAGAGATAAAATGAATATAATAACAGAAAATTACACTAATGTTATTTTTTATAGGAGAAATAATGGTTTTAGAATTTAAAGAATATACAAAAAAAATAAAAAGAGATACGATATTAGAACTTGATTTCAGAGTTGAAACAGGAGAAATATTAACTATTGTTAATAATAGTTCTGCAAGTTTAGAACTATTAAAAGATTCATTTAGACAAAGGACGAAGTTTAAAGGTGAGATTCTTTTTGATGGTGAGAATATAAATAATCAGAGACTTTTATTTGCTAAAGATTTTGGATTTTACAATGATTTATCATTATTAAAAAATTTGAAAAAAGCATTATCTCTATTTAGTATAAAAGCTATTGAAGAAGAGTTAGTAGGAGACTTAGAATTTTTAAACTTAGATGCTAGTAGAAAATATAAAGATTTAGAATCAAATGAAGTGACAAAATTTCATATTTTATTTTCAATTTTAGTAGATCAAAATGTATTAATCGTTGATAACACGGAAGAGAGTTTAACTACTGAAGATAAAGAGGAGATAAGTGAGTTAATTCTTGATAAATCAAATAATGCAAATGTAATTATCTTAGATACAATGCTTAATAGCTTTAATAGTATTGCTGATAAAGTTTTAGTTATTACTGATGGAATTAAATCATACTTCGGAAATTTAGAAGACTTATTAATATTAAAACAACTTACGGCTATAAATGTTTCTAGTCAAGAAAATCTAGATGAAATTTTAGAAGGGCATCAATTTACTATTTATCACAATAATGAAATAGTAGTAAGAGAAGAAGTTCTTGAAGAAGTAGTTTATGCTTTATTGAAAAATAACATAGAAGTATTTCAAATTCGTAATCTAGGTGAAAAAATTAAATTATATGAGGGCGAGGCTGATCTATAATGTTGTTCGCATTAGAATTCGGAAAGTTATTTAGACGTAAATTTAATTATTTATTTATAATTATATTATCGATAATTAACTTTGCATTTGTATATAAACTAGATACGTTAGCTACGTTTTATGATAAGTCAATATTAGATATTATATTTTCAATAATTCTTAAAGTAAATATGGTAATTGTAATTTTTATAATGGGATTAAATTACATATTTTCATATAGAGAAGATTATATTTCAAAAGTAAATGTACTTTTAGAAATAAGAAAAAAGAAAACTGTGCGTGATATATTCTCTATTTTAGCAAATTTAATTTATTTTTTAGTTTACTATGTTATAGTAATTGCATGCTTCATAGGAATAATATTCTTACGAAAAAGAAATATTTTTGAAGAGTTAAAAACATTAATGTTGAATGTTAATACAGCAGGATCATATGCTGCGATGCTAGTTTTATTATTCGTGTTTGCTAACCTTATTTTCTTATTAGCATTAACACTATTTAATAACACAAACTTGGCAATTTCTTTCTCACTTTTATATTTTATAGGAGGAGAAGTTATAGCAAATATGATAAAATCTAGATTTTCTGTACCAGCAGAAAGAGTAGATAATAGTGTATTAACTATCTTTACTAAATCTTTTAATCTATTAAATCAGAATATTACTTTTAATCTAGGTAACTTTTTACCGCTAGCATTAAACATGTTAGGATTAATCGTAGTTATAGTTATTGTTAGATTAATGAAAAAAATAATAGGATAGAAGGAGATTAGAATGGATACACAGATACTAATTCAATATGTGATAGTATTATTGAGTTTAATACTTTTAGAAGGATTACTTTCAGCAGATAATGCTATTGTCTTAGCTGTTATGGTTAGACATTTGCCACCTAAAGAACAAAAGCATGCATTGATGTACGGTCTTGCAGGAGCATTGGTATTTAGAATAATAGCGATTTTCTTAATTACAATATTAGCGCAGTATTGGGAAATCCAAGTTTTAGGTGGTTTGTACTTGTTATATATGGCAGGTGCACATATTAAAGAATTTTTCGATAAGAGAAAACAAGGGGATGAAACTGAAGAGATTGCTGAACCTAAAAAACAAAGTGGTTTCTGGGCGACTGTAATTAAAGTTGAGCTTACTGACATAGCTTTTGCGATTGATTCAATTTTAGCCGCTGTAGCGATTGCCATCACACTACCGCATATTTCTGAAACATCAATTGGAGGTATCAACCTTGGTCAGTTTTCAGTAATGGTAATAGGTGGATTTGTAGGTGTAGTGATTATGCGTTATGCTGCTAATATATTCATCAAAGTTTTAGAAACTAAACCAGGGTTAGAAATTGCTGCCTTCCTGATCGTAGGATGGGTTGGTATTAAGTTATTTGTTATAGCTGCTGCTCATGAAAAATTAGGGCTTATCCCACATGAATTCCCACATTCAACACTTTGGACTGTTATTTTCTGGGTGGTATTACTTGGATTATTAGTGTGGGGAGTATTAGTTTCAAAAAGATTCGAAAATAAATAGTATTTTAGAAGAGATGGTATGTATATATCGTCTCTTTTTAGTATTTGTATGTTTCTTATTTTCATATACACAAATTAATATCTATGATATAATTTAAAATTATATATTAAAATACAAGGAGGATAAAAATGGCATTTGATGGTTTTTTCATAAGAAAAATGGTGAAAGAATTAGAAGAAAATATATTGAATGGTCGTATAAATAAAATAAATAATTTATCGACAGATGAATTTGTATTTTCTGTTAGAAAAGGAAAGAATTTAAAATTGTTTTTATCTGCAAATTCAAGTGCATCTAGAATACAGTTAACAAATAATAGTTTTGAAAATCCTTCAACACCTTCGAATTTTTGTTCGGTACTAAGAAAGTACTTAACAGGTGGAATAATATTAGAGATTAATCAAGTTAATAATGACCGAATAGTAATTTTTAAAATTAAAAACTTTGATGATTTAGGATATGAAAAGTATTATTATCTAATTTCAGAATTAATGGGCAAACACTCAAATATAATATTAACTAATGAAGATAATATTATCTTAGAGTCTTTAAAAAATAGCTACAGTCTTGAGTATAAGAGATCAACTATATCTAATATGGAATATACTCTTCCTCCAACAGCTGAAAAAATTAATCCTTTTGACTTTAGTCGCTATAGTGATATCGAGTTTTCTATTGATGATAAGAAATTCTTAATGAAAAGCTTCTACGGTGTTTCAGCATTACTGAATAATTATTTTGAAAAAAATTCGCAAGAAGATTTGAAAAATTCATTTATTAGTTTTTGTAAAGAATTCGATAATTATTTTAAACCCGTTTTATTAGAAGAAAATAATAAGAAGGATTTTTATTTCTTTGGAGTTAAAGAATATAGTAAAGATTTTGAATCATTATCACAATTACTAGATTATTATTATATGTACATAGCGAGAGAGTCAATAAATAAAAATACTGACAAAAAGCTTTTTAATTTTGTTAATTCTAAAATAAATAGATTAAATAAGAAAATTGATATATTAGAAGAAGAACTTGAGCAGGCTAATAGTAGAGACGATTATAAGTTAAAAGGACAGTTACTGATTTCTAATATTTATATGTTTAAAAAAGAAATTCCAGAAAAAGTGACGTTACAGAATTTTTATAGTGAAGATTTATCGGATATAGAAATAGAATTAGATCCAAACTTAACTATTGAGAAAAACTCTGAGAAGTACTTTAATTTATATAAAAAAAATAAAAGAACTATTGAGAATTTGATTGAACAAATAGAGATTGCCAAACAGGATTTAGGATATTTTGAGACTATAAAATTCCAAATAGAAAATGCAGATAAAACGGACATAGCAGAAATCAAAGAAGAATTGATTGCTAATGGAATACTAAAAGAAAAGATTAAGGTTAATAAGAAAAAGAATAAGAGTAATTATTTTGTAATTAATCATAATGGTACGTCTATTTATGTCGGAAAAAATAATCTCCAGAATGATGCTATTACTAATAAATTAGCAAGACGAGATTATCTATGGTTTCATGCTAAAGATATTCCTGGTAGTCACGTGGTAATTTTTGATAATAATCCTAGCGAAGAGACAATAGAGATTGCATCGATGTTAGCTGCCTATTATTCTAAGTTTAAAAATGAAGAGTATGTTAATGTTGATAGAACGTTAATTAAAAATGTAAAAAAAATATCTGGTGCTAAACCGGGCTTAGTAACTTACACTGGACAAAAAACGGTTAAACAAAAAATTGATAAAGATCTTATAGGTGAGCTTTTAATAAAATAAAACAATTAAATAGTTAAGGAAGGTGAATATATGAATGATAAATTAGATATAAAGACTGCAATAAAGGATACATTACCTACAGTTTTTGGATATATTGGAATAGGTTTGGCATTTGGTATCATAGCAAGTTCAGCTGGTTTTAATCCTCTCGTTGTCGGAGCGATGTCGTTATTCATATACGCAGGGGGTGCACAATTTATAACTGTAAGTATGCTTTCTAGCGGCTTTCCAATACTTTCAATTATCCTTGCAACTTTTTTAATTAATTCAAGAATGATATTAATGAGTATGGCAACAGCTCCGTTTTTCAAACGATATAGTGTATGGAAGAATATTGTAATTGGTACTTTTTTAACTGATGAGAGTTTTGCTTTAGGAATGAATAAACAAAACTATACTAATGGAAGGCTGACTTACGAATGGTTCAATACTGCAAACTTAGTATCTTATTTTACATGGGCGCTATCATCAGTTGCAGGAGCATTATTAGGTGGAATAGTTAAGGATCCTAAGGCATTAGGATTAGATTTTGCTTTAGTAGCAATGTTTATAGGATTATTGTATTTACAGGTTATTTCAGATTTTACTATTAAGAAAAAAGTACAATTTCTTGTGATTGTTGTTGTGTTTTTCTTAGTATATTTTGGAATGATTATTATCCCAAGCAATGTATTGATTATAGTGGTTACTTTAATAGGATGTGCAATAGGAGTGGTGTTGAAAAATGTTATCTACTAACTATGTAATATTAACAATAATAGGATGTACAATTGTGACTTGGTTATCTAGGGTACTTCCATTTGTACTATTGAAGAAATTCGATTTACCTAAGCCAATAATAGAGTATCTAAATTTTGTACCGATTGTAATAATGTCAGCTCTATGGTTTGATAGCCTATTTATTCAAAAGATCGGAGAGTTTCCTCAGATTAATTATGAAAATCTACTTGCTTCTCTACCTACTGTATTAAGTGCAATCATTTCAAAGAGTCTCTTGGTGATAGTTGTGGTAGGAATAATTTCATTAGCAATCATCAGACTTGTATTTTAAAAATAAAAATTAAGAATTTTAAGAAAATATTATCGAATTAATTTACAACTTAAATATACATGTTTATAGTTTAAATTTTTTCCGATTTATGGTATCATAAAAAGATAATAAAACATAACAGAAGGATACGAAAAATGGAGAAAGGATTATTAATAGTTCTTTCAGGACCTTCAGGAGTAGGTAAAGGTACTGTTAGAAAAAGAATTTTTGAAAGTAATGATGTTGACTTCGAATATTCAATTTCAATGACGTCAAGAGGTATGAGACCTGGTGAAGTAGACGGGGTTGATTATTTCTTTAAGACAAAAGAAGAATTTGAGTCTTTAATTCAACAAGGTGAGCTATTAGAATATGCTCAATATGTCGATAATTATTACGGAACTCCCGTTAAATATGTAAGGGAGACGATGGAAAAAGGAAAAGATATATTTTTAGAAATTGAAGTACAAGGTGCAGGACAAGTAAAAAGTAAAATTCCAGATGCTTTATTTATATTTTTAGCACCACCTAGTATTGGAGACCTTAAAGAAAGATTAAAAGGTCGTGGAACTGAGAGTGATGAAGTAATTGAATCACGTATAGCGAAAGCTAAAAAAGAAATTAATATGATGCACTTATACGATTATGTAGTTGAAAATGATGAAGTAGACAAAGCCGTAGAAAGAATTAAAGCAATCATACTTAGTGAGCATTTAAAACGTGAACGTATAGAGATGAAATATAGAAGAGCGTTATTAGAATTAGAAGAAATGTAGGAGAAAAAAATGTTATATCCAAAATTAGACGTATTAAAATCAAAAGTAAATTCAAAATATATGCTAGTGTCATTAGCAAGTAAAAGAGCAAGAGAACTATTTGCAAATCCTGAAACAAGCAAACTAGATAAATACACTTCTCATAAAGAAGTTGGTAAAGCATTAGAGGAAATTGCTGAAGGTAAAATTTCTGTATTAGAAAAATAGTTTAGATTATTGTTTACAAAATGTTATTTTTAGTGTAAAGTAATATAAGTGTTTTTCTTTGAGTGATCGCGGCAGAAATGCTGAGGAAAGTCCATACTCACACAGGCTGAGATGCCTGTAGTGTTCAACGCTAAACGAAAAAATAAGTTTAGGCACCTTATGGTGACGGCAGAAAATATGACCTAAGTAGTTTTCTATATGGTTATATGTCTTGAAAGTGCCACAGTGACGGAGTTCTTATAGAAATATAAGAAGTGGAACGCGGTAAACCCCTTGAGTGAGCAATTCAAATTTTGGTAGAAGCACTTATTCCGCAGAAATGAATGTAGGAATAGGAAATATGTATATATTTAGACAGATGATCACAGCTATTTTTACGAGAGTAGACTAGTCTCGTTTGAGTAAGATAGATACAGAATATGGCTTATGATAAGAAAAACAACTAGTTCTAGGGGCTCTTAGGAGCCCCTTTTTTTAAGGAGGAAGAAATGAATTTTAATTTAGTAGCAACAACCCCTATGGGAATTGAAGCAATAGTAGCTAAAGAAGTGCAAGAATTAGGTTATGAAACAAAAGTAGAAAACGGGAGAGTGTATTATTCAGGAGATAAGAGAGCAATAGTGCGTTCGAACCTATGGTTAAGATGTGCAGATAGGGTTAAAATCGTAGTTGCACAATTTCCTGCGTATACTTTCGAAGAACTTTTTGAAAAAACTAAAGAAATAGAATGGGATAAATATCTTCCAGTAGATGCTAAGTTCCCTGTTGATGGACGAAGTCATAAGTCTACACTATTCAGTGTTTCTGACTGTCAGTCAATCGTTAAGAAAGCAATTGTTGAAAAAATGAAGAAAAGCTATGGAGTTACAGGGTGGTTAACCGAGACAGGAGCTAGATATAGACTAGAGATTATTATGTTAAATGATATTGCAACTATTCTATTAGATACTTCTGGAGATGGGTTACATAAGCGTGGATATCGTGCTAAACAAGGGACAGCTCCATTAAAAGAAACGTTAGCAGCAGCGATGGTAAAACTAACTAACTGGAAAGGTGAAACACCTTTATATGATTTATTCTGTGGATCAGGAACATTATTAATTGAAGCGGCTATGGCGGCACAAAATATGGCACCTGGAATCAATAGAAACTTTGACTTTGAAAAATGGCCATGGATGCCGAAAAGTCTCGTAGATGAAGAAAGAAATAAGGCTGAGGATCTAATTGATTATGAAAAAGAATTAGAATTATATGGTTCTGATATTGATCCTAAGATGATAGCAACTGCTGAAAATAATGCTGAAGAAATTGGGTTAGCAGGAGTTATTAAGTTTAAACAGATGTCAGTTTTCGACTTTGTAGCGAAGAAGGAAACTGGGTGTGTTATTGCCAACCCACCGTACGGAGAACGTTTAGGTGAGAAAAAAGAAGTAGAGGCGATGTATAAGTTTTTAGGGACTGAACTTAAAAATAAAAAACATTGGTCACTTTACTTATTAACTTCTCATAAAATGTTTGAACATTTATATGGGAAAAAGGCAACGAAAAGAAGAAAGTTATTTAACGGTTCCATTGAATGTACCTATTATCAATACTGGGGAGAAAAATTAAGATAACATTTGACAATTATAAAAATATATCATAAAATAAGGATGTAAGTAGAGTTATATTATAAAGAAAAGAGGTTGAGTTTATGCATTTAACAAAAAGTACTGAACAAGCAATCTGTATAATGGTAATGTTATACCTTCAAGATAGACATGTTTTCTTAAATTCTAAGGAAATAAGCCAGCGTTTAAATATTTCTCCAACGTATCTGAAAAAAATTATGAGAAAATTGGTTGTCAATGATCTAGTAAAAGCTAACACTGGTATTGGCGGGGGATATAAATATAAATCAAATAAAAAAGTTACTTTATATGACGTATATGTAGCGCTAAATGATGAAGTAGAAATATTTGCTTTAAAAACAGATTATGTATCTAAAATTTTTGAAGGTGCGTTAGCAGTTGATAAACGTTACAATAAGTATTTGAAGAAAGTTAATACTGTTAATAAGGCAATAAAATCTTCATTAGAAGATATTACAATTGAAAGCTTAGTTGAAGATATTCTTGAAGAAAATTCTAAGATAAGATTAGATTGGAATAATTGGGAAGACGAATTTGAAAGGGTAAATGTCTTCTTTAAAGGATAAAAAAAGAACGGTTATGATTTTTCATAACCGTATTTTTTTATAGCGCACTAGCGAAAGACTCGATAAATTTATCAATATTTTCAAAATCTTCGTCAGTATCTGCTTCGATCTCAATTTTAAGGTTTTCTGTTGGGTTAGTTGCACCAGTTTTAGCAATTTGCTCGTCGAATTGATCTACACAAGCGCAATATTCATCATAAATTGTGTCACCAGTACCGATAACTCCATAAATTTTTCCTTCATAATTTTTATCAGCAAGAGCTTCGAAAAATTCTTCCATTTCCTCTGGTAGCTCTCCTTCACCGTATGTGTATGTAGCTACAATAAATGCATCGGCATCATCAAGAAAATCAAAGTCTTCCATATCTTCGATAAATAATTTTTCTATTTCTAATCCTTTTTCTTCTTCGAATTTTTCAATCATTAAATCAGATAACATTTCAGTATTACCTGTTAAACTCGCATAAACTAATTTAATATTCAAAAAAATCCCTCCGTTCTATTGTATATATAAATGATAACTATTCTTTATTATAACGTATTAGAAAAATTTAGTAAACAAAAAAATTTCAAAATATATTTTTTTGAGTAAAACTATTGAAATTTTCTGAAAATTGTAGTTTAATTTAATTATCATTTACATTTTGGAGGTACATTATGGAAAAAGGTCTTTATCTTTTCCATTCTATCTGTAGTTGGTGTGAAATTTAATATGAAAATTTTACAAAATACAAAAAGAAAATGAGTGAAATACTCATTTGGAGGATAGAAAATGGAAAACAAATTTACATTTTTTGAGAAATTTATAATGATTTCTACAAAAGAAACTTTATTATTTTTAGTAGTACTTTTTGCGTTATTTTACTTTATGTATTATCTAGCGAAAAAGAGAGTCAGTTCATCAAAACGAACTTTATTATCAACAGCAATTGGTTTACTTTTAGGTATTGCCATTCAAGCATATTCAGGATTCAGTGATGAACCTATGAAAATCAAATATGTTGCTGAAACTACAACTTGGTATTCATTATTCGGTAATGGTTTTATTGATTTAATTAAAATGTTAATTATCCCATTAGTACTTGTTTCTATTATTAATGTTATTGTTAATATTAATGCAAACACTGATGTTAAGAAATTAACACGATTAACTTTAATTATTACTTTAGGTATGGTAGCGATTAGTTCAATCGTTGGATTTGTAGTGTCTGCTATCTTTAAACTTGGAAGTAGTTCTATTGTATTAGGTAACGGAGAAAGTAAAATTAAAGAAGTGAAGAACGTAGTAACAATTATTCGCGAATTAATTCCTTCAAACCCTATAAAAGCAATGGTTGATTTTAATGTTATAGGTGTAGTAATTTTTGCAATGTTTATCGGATTAGCTGCAAGATATATTCAAAATAAAGACGAAAATAAAGTTAAAACTTTTATTGATTATATTGCTAACTTACATGCAATTGTTTCTCGTATGACAGTTCTAATTATAAGATTATTACCTTATGCAGTAATTCCTTTATTAGCTAACACAATTGCGCAAAGAGGATTAAAATCAATTAAAGATGTGTTATTATTCATTGCTTTACTATATGTAGCTGTAGTAATTCAATTCATTATTCAAGGATTATTCTTATTACTACACGGTGTTTCACCAGTTACATACTTCAAAAAAGCAAGTAAACCATTAGTTTTAGCATTTACATCACGTTCAAGTGCTGGTACTTTACCATTAACAATTAGTACATTAACTAAAGAAATGGGAGTTAACCAATCAACAGCTAACTTTGTTGCTTCATTCTCATCTACAGCTGGAATGCAAGGATGTGCGGGGATTTATCCAACAATGTTAGTAGTTTTCTTAGCTAATGCAAATGGAATTGCAATTGATGCAACATTGTTTATTATGACAGTAATTGTGGTGACACTTGGATCAGTTGGTATCGCTGGAGTACCAGGTACTGCAATTACAGCTGCCTCTGTTTCAGTAAACGGGGTAGGTTTTGGTGCGTTATTCAATCAAATTAACCCAATTTTAGCAGTAGATCCAATTTTAGATATGGGACGTACTTGCTTAAACGTTAGTGGTGGTATGACAAACTCAATTATGGTTGATAAACACTTAGGTTTATTCAGTAAAGATAAATTTAGTGAGTTTAACAAAGTTAAAGAATAGAAATATTAATCGTAGTACGAAAGTGCTACGATTTTTTTGTATTCAAATATTATAGTTAGATAGCAAGAATATAATTACTATCTAACTATAGGATGAAACTGTAGAAAGTTTATTTAAAATATGAAATAACAAAACTATTATATGTATATTATTAGTTTTTTTGTTCTCAATATGATAATATAATAAAGGTAAAAATTTAGTAATATATCAAAATTTTGGTCAAAGCATTATTTTGCAATTACGTTAAAATATATGGAGGTACTATGACTGAATTTTTAAAAGAATATGATGTTATTGTAATTGGAGGAGGACATGCAGGAATTGAGGCAGCACACGCCGCTAGTAGAAAAGGTGTTAAAACTTTAATGATTACAATTAACTTAGATACTATTGGTTTTATGCCATGTAACCCAAGTGTTGGGGGACCGGCAAAAGGAATTGTTGTACGTGAAGTAGATGCGCTTGGTGGTCTAATGGGACGTGTAGCAGATAAAACTAACATTCAAAGTAAGATGTTAAATACAGCGAAAGGGCCAGCAGTTCGTGCATTAAGAATGCAATCTGATAAGGTAGAATACCAATTAGAGATGAAGAGAATCTTAGAAGATACTCCAAATCTAGATATTGAGCAAGCGATGGTACGTGAGCTTATTATTGAAGATAATAAAGTGGTTGGTCTAAGAACTATGCTTTGTACAGCATATAAAGCTAAGACAATAATTATCACAACTGGTACTTATTTACGTGGTGAAATCGTAATCGGAGATATTAAATATTCTTCAGGACCGAACCACCAGATGCCATCTATCGATCTTGCAAAACAATTAGAAGAATTAGGTTTTGATTTAGTTAGATTTAAAACTGGTACACCACCAAGGGTTAATGCAGATAGTGTAGATTTTTCAAAAACTGCGATTCAACCAGGTGATGAAGAGGAGCATGCATTTAGTTATGAAACAACAGAATTTGTAAAAGATCAAGTTCCTTGTTGGTTAACATATACTAATACAAACACACATGAGATTATTGATAAAAACTTAGGTCGTTCTGCAATGTACTCTGGAGTAATAAAGGGAACAGGACCAAGATACTGCCCAAGTATTGAAGATAAATATGTTCGTTTTAATGATAAAGAAAGACATCAACTTTTCTTAGAACCAGAAGGTAGAAATACTAAAGAAATTTATGTACAAGGTTTATCAACTTCATTACCTGATGACGTACAAAGAGACATGGTTCGAAGTATTGCAGGACTAGAAAATGCAGTTATTATGCGTAATGGTTATGCTATTGAGTATGATGCTGTAAATCCAACAACACTTTGGCCAACATTAGAGACGAAATTAATCGATGGATTATTTACAGCTGGTCAGATTAATGGTACAAGTGGTTATGAAGAAGCTGCAGGTCAAGGAATCATGGCAGGAATAAATGCCGCATGTAAAGTTCTAGGAGAAGAACCTATGATTCTTGGTCGTGATGAAGCATATATTGGAGTTCTTATTGACGACTTAGTAACAAAAGGAACAAATGAACCTTATAGACTTCTAACTTCAAGAGCGGAACATAGATTACTTCTACGTCATGATAATGCAGATATGCGTTTAACTGAAAAAGCTTATAACTATGGCCTAGTAACAGAAGAAAGATATAATAAATTCTGTGAAAAACGTAAAATGGTAGCTGATGAAATAGAAAGACTTAAAACTTTCAGAATAACTCCAACAGCTGCTACTTTAGAAAAATTAGCAGGGTTAAACAGTGCTGAAATACGTGATGGAATTTTAGCCATTGATATGCTAAGACGTCCAGAATTATCTCATGCAAATGTACTTTATTTAGCAAATGACGAAACAGTTCTACCTAAAGACGTAGTAGAACAAGTTGAAATAGAGGTTAAATATGAAGGGTATATTAAAAAATCTATTCAACAAGTTGAAAAACTAAAAAAAATGAATGAGATGAAAATACCAACAGATTTAAATTATGATGATGTACCAAGTTTAGCTTTAGAAGCAAGGGAAAAACTAAAAAAAGTTTTACCATTAACTATTGGACAAGCATCTCGTATATCAGGAGTTAACCCAGCGGATATTTCTATTCTATTAGTATACTTAGAACAAAGAAGAGGTACGAATAATGAATAAAGAGCAATTCTATAATGCTGTGAAAGAAAAAGTAGGTATAGAATTATCAGAACTTCAGAAAGAGCAGTATAGTAAATACTATGATTTAGTTGTAGAATGGAATCAAAAAATAAACCTAACAGCTATTACTGAAGAAGATGAGTTTTATACAAAACATTTCTTTGATTCGATCTCTTTAGCATTTTATAAAGATTATTCAAATATTGAAAGTATTTGTGATGTGGGGAGTGGAGCAGGATTTCCATCAATTCCATTGAAAATATTATACCCAAATTTAAAAGTTACTATTGTTGATTCTTTAAATAAACGTATTAAGTTTTTAAATTTAGTCAAAGATGAACTTGGGCTTACTGATTGTAATTTTGTTCATGCTAGAGCAGAAGAATTTGGTCAAAATAAAGAATACAGAGAAAGTTTTGAAATAGTTACTGCTAGAGCGGTAGCAAGATTAAATGTATTAGCTGAACTTTGTTTACCATTAGTTAAGAAAGAAGGTTACTTCTTAAGTCTAAAAGCTCAAAAAGCTGAAGAAGAGACTAAAGAAGCAATGAATGCAATAAAACTTTTAGGTGGAAAATTAGAGCAAGATCTTGAATTTGATATTGAAGGTGAAGAAAGGCATATACTAGAAATTCGTAAAGCCAAAGAAACACCTAATAAATATCCGAGAAAAGCTGGTACACCGAATAAAAAACCAATATTATAAAATATTTAAAGGAGAATTGATTAGTCTTAACTACCAATTCTCCTTTTGTATAGACTTTTATCGAATAAAAAAAGAAAAAATAAATAAATTTTCAAAAAATTCTTTACTTTTGTTTGATTTTATATTATTATATTTATTATATTAAAAACAAACAAGAAAAAGGAGGATATATATGTCAAAAAGAGTAAAGGATTTTCTTAATATTATTTTAAATGGAACTGCCTTAGGAGTCGTTGCAGGATTAATCCCAAATGCTGTTTTAAGTACGTTATTTAAGTACTTAGGAACTCTATTTGCACCGAATGTATTCACTACACTTTCACAAGCGATGTATTTATTACAATTTTCTGTACCAGTTTTAGTTGGTGTAATTGTTGGGCAAAGTTTAAAATTCAAACCTTTAGAGTCATCAGTATTAGGTGCTACAGTCTTAGCGGCAAGTGGTTCATTAACATTTAATGCTCAAACAAAAGCGTGGACTGGGGTTCCGATGGGAGATTTATTTAACGTAATTTTAATAGCAGCAATTGGTGCATTAGCGATAAGTTATGTTAAAGATAAATTTGGAGCTGTTACGATCATTTTCTTACCTATAACTGGAGGACTAGTAGCAGCATTAGGATTAGTAACATTACCTTATACAAAGAGTTTAACAAAACTATTAGCGTCATTAATTTTTGAATTCACAACATTACAACCAGTATTAATGTGTATCTTGATAACAATGGCATTCTCATTCTTAATCGTAACACCTGTATCTACAGTAGCGATGGGATTAATTTTATTTACTAATGAGAACTATGTTGGTGCAGGAGCAGCAACATTAGGATTAGTTTCTGCAGCTGCAGTACTAGCAATTGGTACATACAGAGCAAACAGCAAAGGAGCAAGTGTTGCTATTATATTAGGAGCAATTAAACTTATGATGCCAAACTGTGCACGTAAGCCACAATTATTCCTTACTATCTTAACAACAGCAGCAGTTACAGGTTTATCTGGATACTTCCTAAAAATTCTTGGAACACATGAAAGTGCAGGATTTGGAATTATCGGATTAATCGGACCTACAAAATCATATGCAATGAATGGTGGGAACTTACTTCCAATTTTATTAGCATTCTTTGTAATTCCGTTTGTAGTTGCATTCTTAGCTGATAGACTTTATTCAGACGTATTAAAACTATATAAACCTGAAGCATATAAACCAGAAAACTTATAGTTAATTAAAAGGGGCTGACCCAAAAGTACTATATTTTAAAACAGTTTACATGAAAACTCATAGACACAGTGGTTTATTGATATCTAAATTCGCTTTATAAAAGCTCTTTAGATATCTAATAAACTGTGCGGGGGTGACTCGACAAAATCGATTTCTACGAAATCACGATTTTTGAGTCACTCCCTTTTTTTATATATTAAAAATAAATAGATAACGTTGACAAAGTAATGTTGTAATTATAAAATTAAAATAGATAATAAATTAAGGAGAATGATTATGAAAATATTATTTGCAGGTGCGGGGGCACTAGGTTCAAGATTTGGATACATGTTATTTAAAAATAATGAGGATGTGACTTTTGTCGACACTTGGGAGGCTCATGTTGAAAAAATAAGAAATAAAGGATTAAAGGTCATTATTGATAATGTTGATTTAGGAAACTACTATATTCCTATTTATAAACCAGAGCAAATTTCAGGGAAGTATGATATTATATTTGTAGCAACTAAATCGATGCAATTAAGACCAATGTTAGAGAGTGTAAAGCATCTTTTACACGAAGATACTAAAATTATTTGTATTTTAAATGGTCTAGGTCATGTAGAAACATTAAAAGATTATGTAAAAGAAGAAAATATTTTAATAGGTGTTACGGTTTGGACTAGTGGTCTTGGTGGCCCAGGTGTATTAGAAGCGTATGGAACTGGGAAAATAGAATTAAAACAAGTAAAAGAGGTTAATTTAGAAAAGACATTAGCGCTAGTTGAAAGGTTTAATGATGCTGGATTAAATATTAAATACTCAGAAAATACATTTCAATCTATTTGGCATAAAGCGGGACTAAACTGTGTATTAAATACTTATTGTACATTAATTGATTGTAATATTAATCAATATGGAAGTTTTGAAAAAAATCTTGAGTTAACTAGAGCAGTTCTTAATGAAATTACTGCAGTAGGTAAAGCAGAAGGAGTAGATGTAAAACAAGAAATTATTGAAAATAATATAAAGAACATATTCCCATTGGATAAAGCGGGAGCACACTATCCTTCACTTTATCAAGATATGAAAAATGGACGTTTAACAGAAATTGATTATTTAAATGGAGAAGTATCACGATTAGGAAAGATTCATAATATTCCAACGCCTGTTTGTGATGTTATAACATTAATGATTCATGCTAAAGAATTCATTAACGATAATAAATAATAGTAATGTAAAAGGGATGCTAAAAGGCTCTAAGTTGAGAAATATCAATGTTTCACTTGTATTTTTCTGTCAAAAAAGGTATAATAGTTCGTATGTTCAATTTGTCTATTTTTGAATAGGAGGAAAAGATATGTCATTAGAAATTAATAATGAACTTGGTCATGTTTCTATAAGTGATGATGTTATTGCATCAGTAGCTGGTGGAGCAGCTGTAAGTTGCTACGGCATTATAGGAATGGCTAGTAAAAATCAAGTTAAAGATGGAATTACAGAAATTTTACGTAAAGAAAATTACGCAAAAGGAATTAAAGTAAAAAAAGATGAAGATAAACTTGTTATTGATTTATATATCATTGTTATGTATGGAACAAAAATTTCAGAAATAGCTAACAATGTTCAATCTTCAGTTAAATATCAAATAGAAAAAACACTAGGTGTTAAAGTAGATGAAATTAACATTTACATTCAAGGCATCAAGGTAAATAAATAGGAGGAAAGATAGTGGAGAAAATTAACGGACTTGTTTTAGCTGAAATGATCGACTTAGGTTCGAAAAACTTAGCTAAAAATGCAGAAAAAATAAACGCATTGAACGTTTTCCCTGTACCAGATGGTGATACAGGAACAAATATGAATCTTTCAATGTCATCAGGTGCAAAAGAAACAGCTGCAAATGTTGTTGAAAACATCGGTGAATTAGGTAAATCTTTTTCTAAAGGTTTATTAATGGGTGCACGTGGAAACTCTGGTGTTATCCTTTCTCAACTATTTAGAGGGATGTCTCAACACATCGCTGATAAAAAGGAAGTTAATGCAAAAGAATTTGCTGAAGCTATTCAAAATGGAGTAAGTATCGCATATAAAGCGATAATTAAACCTGTAGAAGGAACAATCCTAACAGTTGCACGTGAAGCTGCAGAAGCTGGGGTAAAAGCAGCTGAAAAAACTACTTCTGTGGTAGAAGTAATGGAAGCTATATATGCTGAAGCGCAAGCGTCACTAAAAAGAACACCTGAATTATTACCAATCTTAAAAGAAGTTGGTGTAGTAGACTCAGGTGGTCAAGGTCTTGTTTGTGTATACCAAGGATTTGTTGCTGCA
This sequence comes from Gemella sp. 27098_8_149, assembly GCF_041433745.1. NCBI lineage: Bacteria > Bacillati > Bacillota > Bacilli > Caryophanales > Gemellaceae > Gemella > Gemella sp. 27098_8_149. Next base: position 91,404 of record NZ_JAPWCB010000006.1, read on the forward strand.
CTAAAAGGTGAGAAAATCGAAGGTTTAGAAGCGGTAGAAACTAATGTTGTTGATATGCAATTCGAAGACGATCATGATATGGATTTCATGAGCCCAGAAGATATAGTGTATGGATTCTGTACAGAATTTACTGTACGTCTTGATAAAGAGAAAAAAGAATTTAATGAAGATAAATTCCGTGAAGATATGAGTAAATTTGGAGATTCTTTATTAGTGATCTCTGATAGTGAATTTGTAAAAATTCACGTTCATACTGAAACTCCTGGTGATGTGTTTAACTATGGACAACAGTACGGAGAATTAATTAAAATTAAATCTGATAATATGAGAGAACAACACCGTGAAGTTCTTAGAAAACAAGAAGCTAAACAAACTACAGCTCCAAAAGAGTTAAAAGAACAAGCTATGATTTCTATTTCTATGGGAGCTGGATTAAGTAAAGTTTTAACTTCTATGGGAGTTGATTATATCGTAGAAGGTGGACAAACAATGAATCCATCTACTGAAGATATTATGAAAGCTATTAAAGAAGTTAACGCTAAGAATATCTTTATTTTCCCTAATAACAAAAACATCCAACTTGCAGCAAAACAAGCTGCTGAGTTAGCTGAGGAAAATGTTTTTGTTGTTGAAAGTAAAACAGCACCTCAAGGCTTAGCTGCAGTTATGGTATTTAATCCACAAGCAGCTGCTGAAGAAAACTTTGCAAATATGCAAGAAGTATTATCTACGGTAAGTACTTTAGAAGTAACTCATGCTGTTCGTGATACTAATATTGAAGGTGTTGAAATTAAAAAAGATGAATTCATGGGTATTAGAGATGGTAAGATTATAGTTTCTAATTTATCGCTAAATACAGTATTAGAAGAATTACTAGAAAAATCTCTTGATGAAGATTCTGAAATTGTTACACTTTACCTTGGTGAAGAAAGTACAGAAGAATATACTGATTTCTTAGAACAATTAATCGAAGAAAAATATCCTGATGTAGAAGTAGAACTTATTGAGTCAGGACAACCGGTATATCCATATATTATCGGAGTCGAATAATTAAATGTTAAATTAAAAAAGTAGCATTAGTCTAAAATAGATTAATGCTACTTTAAAGTTGATAGAGTAAAATAACAATATACTAATCATAATAAATTAAAGCAAAATAGATTATGATTGGAAAGGGGAAAACATGGTTGATATTATTATTGCATTATTATTAGCAGCAGGTGCGTACTTAGGATACAAACGTGGGTTAATCATGCAAATTTTTTATCTAGGAACAATTGTAATAGGGTATGTAGTATCAATGTTATTCAGTTCAAGATTAGCATATTTATTTACAAGTATGATACCAATTCCAACTGATGTTACAGATGGTTTAGAAGGGATATATAAAGGATTAAATATTCCAACTGCATATTACCGAATAGTTTCATTTATTGTATTATTTATTGTAATACGATTAATAATACAAATTCTAGCGCAAACATTAGGTGTTGTTAGAAAATTACCGTTAATAAAAATAACGGATAGATATTTAGGAGCTATTTTAGGGTTTGTAGAAATTTATTTAATAGTTTTCGTGGTATTATATCTAGTAACAGTATTGCCTACACCAGATTGGAAGATAGCAATATTTAAAGATTCGGTGCTACCAGATTATATAATACAAAACACACCAGTGTTATCAAAACAGTTTATTAGTTTATTCTTTAATAAATAATTGAGAAATTCGGAGTATGTAATGTACTTCGAATTTTTTGTATAATTAAACCAGATTATGATTTTAATCGAAAGAAATTGTTTAATGCTTGTATTTAGTGTATAATAGTTTGTATTATAAAAAGAAAAAGCATGTAAATATAGATAGAAGGAGTGAGATTAGATTGAATAAAATTACTCAAAAGAAACTAAATTTAGACTTAGTTTTAAAAGATGTAGAGAAATATTGTTTCTCAGAGTTATCTTATGAAAAAATTAAAAATTTAGAATATATAACAAATTACGATAAGTTAGTAGAAGTTCATAAAGAAAATGAAGAAGGATATGATTTACTAAGAAAGTATCCAAATGAATTCAAATTAAAAATATTTGATTATAACGCTAGTGTTAAGAAAGCTAAAATTGATAGTGTCCTTTCAGAAAAAGAACTCTTCTATATATTAAGAAATATTATAACTTATGATAGATTTTCTAGAAGGTTTGAGAATATAAAGTTGCAAGAACATTCTAATTATCCAAGTTTAACTAAATATGTTGTTAAACTAGATGATTTTAGTGATCTTGAAAGATACCTAGATAGAATAATAGATGAGGATGGTTATATAAGACCAGATGCTTCACTAGAACTGAAGAATATTAAAGTAAATATCGCTAAGTTAAAAAACAAAAGTGATCAAATTTTAAAAAATATCCTGCGTTCAAATGTTAAAAAATTAACTGAAGCAATTGTTACGAAGAGAAATGATCGTGATGTTATTTTAGTAAAACCAGAATATAAAAATGATTTTGGTGGAATTATCCATGATGAGAGTGCATCGGGGAATACTTTTTATGTTGAACCAAAAGAAAATGTAGAAATTAATAATGAAATTGGAATACTAAAACGTAAAGAAAAAGAAGAAATACTTAGAATTTTAAAAGAAGCTTCAGAAGTTATTAAAGAAAAATCAGATGAGCTTATTAATTCACTTTGGAACTTTTCACAAATAGAGTTTATTTTTTCAAAAATGAACTTTTGTGCTAGAAATGGCTTTAATAAACAAAACATAGTAAATTCACAGGAACTTAATCTAAAGAAAGCATATAATCCTTTAATTGATAAAGATGTAGTTGTGAAAAATGATGTTATTCTAGACAATAAAGGAAACTCACTAATAATAACTGGTCCTAATACTGGTGGTAAAACTGTAATTTTGAAAACAGTTGGATTATGTGTGTACTTATCACATTTAGGATTTTATATTCCAGCATTAGAGGAATCGACAGTTGGATTTTTTGAAGATGTATTTGTAGATGTAGGAGATGAGCAATCAATTGAGAATAACTTATCTACTTTCTCTTCACATATGACTAATATAATTCATATATTAAATAAAACAAATGATAAGAGTATTATCCTATTAGATGAATTATGTTCAGGTACTGATCCAAGTGAAGGTGCTGTACTGTCAATTGCGTTATTAGAAAAGTTCAAAAATCTAAATGCAACAATATTATGTACAACTCACTATCCAGAAATTAAAAACTATTGTTTTGAATCAGAGTATTATAAAAACTCATCAATGGAATTTGATTTTGAAAAATTAAAACCGACTTATAGATTTATTATAGGATTACCAGGAAAGTCTAATGCAATAAATATTTCTGCTAAATTAGGTTTAGAGCAATCTATTATAGATGAAGCAAGTTCCTTATTAGAAGTAAATACGAAAGAGAATAATCTTTTCATTGATAAACTTTCTGAAAGTATTAGAGAATATGATTATAAATTAGAGTATATAAATAAAAGTTTAGATGAAATTGAGGAAGTTAAAGAAACTCTTGAATCTAATCTACAGAAATATGAAGAGTATAAAGAAAGTCTGTATAATGATTTAAGTATAGAGTTAAATAAAGAAATAGAAGAGAAAAAAGAAGAGATGCTTGAAATTTATAGAGAATTTAAAGACAATACTTCTTTAAAACAACATGAACTTAATGAATTACTTCATTCAATGGATAAGAGTAAGAATAATGTAAAATTACAAAGAAAATTAGAAAGTGAACCTAAGTTTAATAATAGTGAAATACAGGTTGGTGATGATGTTCTTGTTCTAAGTTACAATCAAAGAGCTACTGTATTAGAAATTTCCGGAAATACCCTACAGATTAAAATGGGTGCAATGAAACTAAATATTAAGAAAAAAGAAGTTAGAAAAATCGATAGTGAACCGGAAGTCGCTAAACGTTATGTAAGCACAAGTAATGTAAGTAGTAAAAAAGTCGGTATTGATATCAATGTAATAGGATTAAATACAGAAGAGGCGATAAGAGAGATTGAAAACTATATGGATAAAGTAATACTTCAAGGTTATGATACATTTACTATAATTCATGGGTTAGGTTCAGGAATACTTCGTAAAAATATCGGAGAATATCTTAAAAATAATAGATATGTAGCTAGCTATAGAACTGGAGGTCAAAACGAAGGTGGTATGGGAGCTACTGTAGTTGAAATGAAATAAAAGGTTAAGTTGGATTAAATTCCAACCTAACCTTATTTTTTATATATCCAATATCTTAATGTAGTTCTAGTTTCTTCTATTACTTCATTCTCTAAGATACCGCCACATGATTCTATAGTACGTTTTGAGGCAATGTTATTTTTATCACAAGTAATTAGAATTTTCTCTAGACCAAGTGAGAACAAAAATTCAGAAGTATAGGCTAACATTTTCTTACCGTATCCTTTTCTACGTTCTGATTTTCTAACACTGTAACCTATATGACCACCAAAGTTTAATAGATAATCATTAAGTTCATGTCTTGCGTTAATAATACCGACAATCTTATTATCGTCTAGTGCAAAGAAAGTATGAGCAGTAACAAATCCCGGAGTGACTGTTTCTTTATATTTAGTATTTTCTACAAATTTTACCCATTCAGGAATAGATAAAGCAGTCATGTTAGCTGCACCGTGAATTGTTTCGTCGTTAACAATAAACTCATTTTTGTAGTCTTCTATTTGTTGAAATGAAACATCGATAGGTTCTTTAAAAATAATCATAAAAAATCCTCCTTATACTGTATACTTATATAATATCTCAATAGAATTTGATTGTAAATAGTAAAAAGAAAGAAAAATTGAAATAAAAATGAAAAAGTATGAAAATATTATTGACAAGAAATAAAGTTGATGATAGAATAGTAAAAGTCTTTTCGAGAAGAAGACGAACAATCAAACATTTCAAAATATTAAATGTTAAGAAATTATAAAAAAGCTCTTGACAAAATATAAAAGAAATGATAAACTTATAAAAGTCTTGAAGAAAGACAAACTCAATTATTTCAACGAAGTAAACGGTTCAAAAGTTTTTGAAAAATATAAAAAAACTTCTTGACAAACATTCGAAGAAATGATAGAATAATAAAAGTCTTCTTGAAGAAGACGAAAAACATTTTTAAAAAAGTTTTAAAAAAAGCTTGACAAAGAAATTTAAAAATGTTAAAATATAAAAGTTGTTAATCGCAACAATTTGAACATTGAAAACTAAACGAATTAAGTCAACGTTAATTCCAAAAAAGGACAGTTTTAAAAAGAAACTATAAAACTTTTTATTGAGCTAATCAAGCTAACAAATTTATTTGGAGAGTTTGATCCTGGCTCAGGACGAACGCTGGCGGCGTGCCTAATACATGCAAGTCGAGCGAAGTTTTTCTGGTGCTTGCACTAGAAAAACTTAGCGGCGAACGGGTGAGTAACACGTAAAGAACCTGCCTCATAGACTGGGACAACTATTGGAAACGATAGCTAATACCGGATAACAGCATTAACTGCATGGTTGATGTTT
>NZ_JAPWCB010000007.1:0-87252 GCF_041433745.1 Gemella sp. 27098_8_149
TTTTATTCGTTATAATTATTGATTATTCTATGGTTTTCTCTAGCTTTTTTTCTACGTTTTTTCCAAGTTTTAGCAGAAAAGAAAACTATCAATGGCATTAATTCCAAACGACCAAGTAACATTGAAACAGATAAAATTATTTTTGTAAAATATGGAATCTGTGAAAAGTTACTCATAGGACCATAGTGGTTAAAAGCTGGTCCAGCATTACTGATTGATGTTACTGTTAAAGAAATAGCATCTTCAAAATCATTAATCTGGAATGTTATTAAGAACAAAATAATAACATATACAAATCCAAATAATAATAGATAGTTAGATAACGGAGTAGTGTCTTTTACTACCTTTCCATCTATCTTGAACATAGAGATTTTTCTTGGATTTAGTGCTTTACTTATACTTTGTTTAGCATTTTTAACAAAGAAAATTAGTCGTGGTATTTTAATTCCACCAGCAGTGCCGCCAGTACAACCACCAACAATCATAAGAATTAGTATTATCATTTTTGAAAATACAGGCCAGATATTAAAATCGTTGTAGGTAAACCCTGTAGTTGAGACAACTGATGAAACTGTGAAGAATACGTCTAGTAAGCTATGGTTTGGTGTGTCATAAGAACGATAGATATCTAAAAACATTATTATTGATAAAATAGAAATCATACCGAAGAACCAACGTAACTCTTCACTTTTTAATACTTTAAAAAATCTTTTGAATACAATAAAGTATATCAAGGTAAGATTCATAGAAAAAATTAGCATGAATATAGCTATTACTACGGTAATATATGTACTATTATAATATGCTATTCCTGCATTTTTCACAGCAAAGCCTCCAGTTCCTGCTGTAGAAAAGGCTAGATTTATACTATCAAACACTCCAATTCCACCTATCATTAGCAGGAAGAATAAAATAATTGTTAGAGCAATATAAATTCCGTATAGATAAATTGCTGTTTGTTTCATAGAAGATACTACTTTACCAAAATATGGTCCTGGAACTTCAGCTTTTGCTATATGAATAGTGTGAGGTGAACGTGGGAGAATTGCTAAAGCAAACACTATAACCCCCATACCGCCGATAAAATGTGTAAAACTACGCCAGAATAATAAACTTTTTTCTATAGATTCTACGTCTTGCAATATAGTTGATCCAGTTGTTGTAAAACCACTAACTGTCTCAAAGAAACTATCAATATAATGAGGTATTTCTCCAGATAAATAGAATGGAAGTGCCCCAAGAATAGAGAAGATAACCCATGTTAATGTAACAATTACATATCCTTCACGTTTATAAAAATCACGTTCTGTAACATCTCTTGTAAGAAAATGTATTATTAATGATAGAATAAAACAAATAAAAATTGTACTGAAAAATGAATTAGTAATTTTAATTGGTTCATGATAGATCACTGATACTATTGTTGGTAAAATTAATAAAGCAGCTAAGAGCATTATCATCTTACCAACAACGTGAAAGACCATTTTGAAGTTCATAGATTACCTCCTTACAAGTATGTCGTCGATATGTTCAATTTTATGACCATAATTTACTACGACAACATTATCATTTACCATTATTTCATCTTCACCGTTAGGGAAAATTTGTTTGTTATTACGAATTATAAAAGCTATAAGCATATTATCATTAATATCTAATTCCTTCAGTTTTGTTCCCAGTACTCTAGCATTTTCATTAGAAATTTTAAATTCAATAACCTCAGCTTTACTGTTAGCAATACGATAGTAGCTTTCTATATCGGTAGTTCGACTACATTGTAATGATTTAGTATACTTTTTAATAATATTACCAACAATTTCTTTTGGTGTTATATAAGAATATTGCCCGATATCTTCAGCAATCTGCTTAAGAGATGCACGGTTAACTTTAGCGACTGTCTTTTTAATTCCTAATTTATCAGCATATAGATTAATAATAATATTCTCTTCATCTAGTCCTGTTAAGGAAATACAACTATCAAATGTTTGTATACCTTCTTCAATTAGTGTATCACGATCACTTCCGTCTGCCCATATAACATCAATCTCAGGAAAAGTCTCACTTAATGCTATTGCCTTTTCTTTATCAATTTCGATTACTTTCGTGTAGAAAGATGCTTTTTGTAAAAATTCTACAAGATAATGAGCTACTTTTCCTGCTCCGATTATTAAAGAAGAGGTTACTTTTTTCTCAAGATTCTCTTTATTTCCTAGTAGTTTATAGAATTTTTTTAAATTTTTATTTGAAGCCGTAATATGAACTTTATCTCCAACTTCAAAAACATAATTTCCTCGAGGAACAAAAACAGTTCCTTTTCTCTCAACAAGACACACTAATGAAGGAAAATCAATATATTTTCTACTATCGATAAGTGAAACCCCGTTAAGTAAACTATCTTCATTGATAATAACTTCTAATATATTAAATTTATTATTAGAAAAACTCTCAACTTTTGTTGCAGTAGGATACTTCAACATATAGAAAATTTGTTTTGCAGCTTCATACTCTGGATTAACCATAAGGTCAATACCTAGAGATTTTTTTATAAATTCTTTTGTTTTTGAATATTCAGGGTTACGAATTCTCGCGATTGTGTATTTTGCCCCCATCTGTTTAGCTGCAATACATGAAATCATGTTTATTTCATCACTAGTTGTTACTGATATAAACATATCAGCATTTGCAGCATCAGCTTCAGCTAATATATCTGAATTTGCACCATTTCCAACTAATCCATTAATATCATACGTCTCAACTAGTTTTTCAACACGGCGTTCATTTGTGTCAATAATTGTTACTTCATCAAATGTGTTAGAAAAATCAGCGCAAAGAAGTTCACCGACTTTACCACCACCGACTATAATTACTTTCACGTTAATACTCCTTTTTTAAATGATATTCATATTATAACGCAAAATAAAATAAATTTCTATAAAGTATTTATTTATAATCAATTAATAACCTAATATTAATTGATTATAATTTTAAGATAATAATTAATGAGTAGTAGAATAAATAAAAGAATAATTTGTTGAAGTACTATAAATATTTAAACAAACTATATTAAAATAAGTCAGTATATGATATAATTAGTGTTGGGAAATAATCTTTTCATTTTAATCTTAATAGTTGATTTTTTTTAAAAAAGGAGGACACAAGGTGGCGAAAATATCTAAACAGGACATCGACTATATTTTTGATAATATTGATATAGTTAGTCTTGTTAGTGAATATGTAAAATTAGAAAAACGAGGACAAAACTACTTAGGATTATGTCCATTTCATAATGAAAAAACACCATCTTTCACTGTTTCTCCTGAGAAAAAAATAGCCCATTGTTTTGGATGTGGTAAAGGTGGTAATATATTTCAATTTGTATCACTAATAGAAAATATTACATACAATCAAGCAATCGCAAAGCTAGGAACGAGGTTAGGACTAGATTTAGAGTCAAATGATAATAAAGAAGCTAGTTACGATTTAAATAATGAAATTGATATAATGTACTATGGGCATAGACTTTTGGCAGATTATTATAATTATATTCTTTTAAATACAAAAGAAGCAGAAGATGCTCTTAAGTATTTATTAGAGAGGGGACTAAATGAAGATGTCATAAAACATTTTAATTTAGGATATGCTCCTCGTGATAATAATATAGCATTAAACTTTTTTTATTCTAATAATATAAATTTAGATTTAATGGTTGAAGCAGGATTGTTAGGGAAAAATGATTCTGGAGATTACTATGATGTCTTTAAAGATAGAGTAATGTTTCCTATAAAGAATGATCAAAATCAAGTTGTAGCATTTTCTGGAAGAACGATGTCTACAGATAAAAATGTTCCAAAATATTATAATACGCATGAGACTAAGATTTTTGAGAAAAGAAAAGTTTTATATAACTTTTCTGATGCACGATCATTTATAGCTAAAGAAAATGAAGTGATATTATGCGAAGGGTATATGGATGTTATTAAGGCTCATCAAAATGGAATGAAAAATACCGTTGCTTTGATGGGAACCAACATAGATAATAATAAATTAAAAGAACTTTTATCACTAGTAAAGAAAATTACATTGAGCTTAGATAATGATGAAGCAGGATCGAAAGCGCAGATTGAAATTGGTAATAGAATTATTCAAACTACCGATAATGTCTATAAGCTAAAATTTTCAGGGGCGAAAGATTTAGATGAATTTCTAACTGAAAAAAATTCTAAAAATATTGATTTTGATTCTGAGATTTATTTAAAAAATAATAAAGATCACTTTATTAATTATAAAATTGAATATTGTAAAAATGATTCTAGAACAAATATTGAACAACGCATTAAATATAAAAATGAGATACTTGTTAATATTGCTTATGTAGAAGACGAATCATTAAAATACATATTACTTACTAATTTGGCAGAGGAGTTCGGAATCGAACGACAAGTTCTTCTTAAAGAATTAGGTAAAGTAGATGTGAAAAGAAAGAAATCAGCAGGAGAATGGACAGCTCCAACTAATCCAACACTGTTATTTCGAACAACTAATTATGACAAAAAAATGTGTAAATTATTTAAATACTTTTTTGTCAATAGGGCGTTATTTATTGAAAAATATAGTGATTTAGAAAAATGTCAATTCCCTCAAGAAGTATTTATAAATTTAATGGATTACTTAGTAATTTATTATAATAATAATCTGGAATTCCATATTCATAGATTTATTCATAGTATTGAGGACGAGGAAGTGGTGAGACTTGCCACATATATAGATGAGACGGATTTTTTAATTGAAGAAAATCCAACGTCTGATATTGTTGGAGATTATATAAAATATTTTTCAAATAAACAAATAACATTAAAAGAACTAAAAGATAGACTCAGAGTTGCTATCCAAGAGATGGATGCTGAAGCTCAAAAAGAGTTACTATTAGAACTAAAAAATTATAAGAAATAGAGGAGAAGAACATGGCTAAGAAAGTAAAAGATTTTGAAACAATAAAAAAAGAATTGTTAGAAAAAGGTAAAAAGCAAGGTGAGTTAACTCAAGAAGAAATCGTAGATGCTTTATCAAAATTAGATATTTCTTCAGAAGCGATGGATGATTTCTATGAAGAATTAAATAATGAAGATATTATTTTAATCAATGCCAATCATGAAGAAGAAGAGGAAGAAGATTTAGACTTAGAAGATCTGTCTGTTCCAGCAGGAATTAGAACTAATGACCCTGTGAGAATGTACTTAAAAGAAATCGGGAAAGTACCGCTATTATCAAAAGAGAAAGAACTAGAACTTTCTAAACTTATTGAAACAGGAACAGAGGAAGAAAAAGAACAAGCTAAAAAGGATTTAGCTGAAGCTAACTTACGTCTTGTTGTAAGTATTGCTAAACGTTATGTTGGGCGTGGAATGTTATTCTTAGACTTAATCCAAGAAGGTAACATGGGATTAATTAAAGCGGTAGAAAAATTCGACTATTCTAAAGGATTCAAATTTTCAACATATGCAACTTGGTGGATTCGTCAAGCAATCACTCGTGCTATCGCAGACCAAGCTAGAACTATCCGTATTCCAGTTCATATGGTTGAAACTATTAACCGTTTAATTCGTATTCAAAGACAATTACTTCAAGATTTAGGGCGTGAACCAAAACCTGAAGAAATCGCTAAGAAAATGAATATGACTCCAGAAAAAGTTCGTGAGATCCTAAAAATAGCCCAAGAGCCAGTTTCATTAGAAACACCAATCGGTGAAGAGGATGATTCACATTTAGGAGACTTTATCGAAGATAAAGAAGCTCAATCTCCAGTAGAGCACGCTGCAAACGAACTTCTGAAAGAACAACTAGAAGAGATACTAGAAACACTTACTGATCGTGAAGAAAATGTTTTGAAATTACGTTTTGGTCTAAAAGATGGTAAGACTCATACTCTAGAAGAAGTAGGGAGTGCGTTTGGAGTAACTCGTGAACGTATTCGTCAAATTGAAGCAAAAGCTATAAGAAAATTAAAACACCCATCTAAGCTTAATAAACTAAAAGGCTTCATGGAATAATTTTAGAGGCTTAAATAGAATAGAGTTAAATGTAAAAAATCAAGGTTAAATATGGTACTGCACCCAAAAAGTTGGACAAAATATTAAGTTATTTTGGTTTAGTATTTTAAACTTTAAAGTCAGTAAATTTTATTACTTTTAGTGGCTTTCATTCCTTACAGTTATTTAAGATTTTTCGAACTATTTAGTCAAGGATTTTTTAAAAGGCGTAGCCCTTGTCCTTGACTAAATAGGAGGAAAATCTAAACTGTGAAGGGGAATGAAAGTTTCTTTTTATTTATATTAGTTTCTATTCATTCTTCTGTAAGTTACAGGACTTAATCCACCTAAGTTCAATTTTATTCTCTCTTCATTATAGTACTTTATATAATCTATAATGGCTTCTTTTAATTCATATTTATTCTTAAAAGTATCTTCAAATCCGTAATACATCTCAGATTTTAAAACGCCAAAGAAGGATTCCATAAATGCATTATCTGCCGATGTTCCCTTTCTAGACATTGATTGTGTAATTCCTTTTGCTTTAAGAATTTGTCTATATTCAATATGTTGATATTGCCAACCTTGATCACTATGTAATATCATACCATCGTATCTTTCATTTTGAAGTTGAGATAACATTTCATGTTGTTGTACCATATTAGGTGAAAATGAAACACTATACGCTATTATCTCTGCATTATATCCATCAATTATAGGTGCTAAATAAACTCTATCCTCTCCAATCTTGAATTGAGTTACATCTGTATAACATTTCTTTAATGGTTCTGAGGCGAAGAAATCTCTAGCTATTATATTATCTGCGATTTTTCCAATTTTTCCTTTATAAGAGTTGTATTTTCTAGTAGGTCTTACGAATGATAATACACCTAGTTTTCTTGTTAATCTTAAAACTTTTTTATGATTTACTACAAATCCCATATTTCTAAGTTCTAATGTTATTCTTCTATAACCGTATCTATATTTGTTTTTTTTCCTGAATTAATAGAATTGCTTCTTCTATATTTTTATTTTTGTTATCTTTGTCTTCTTTATTTTTTGTATAATAATATGATGAACGAGATAAGCCTAAAATCTTTAATAGTATATTTAATCTATGTGTTTCCTTTAATTCTTCTACTATTTTTGTTTTCTCTTCGTTTGAGATTGTTTTAACCTTATCTCCCTCAACTTTTTTAAGACTGCATTTTCCGCACGTAGGTACTCAAGTTCCTTCTCTAATTGTTCTACTTTTGATAATTCATTTTTTTCGATCTTTTTATTATTATTTTTCATTTTACTAGTTCTTCCTCTCGGTTTCTCTAGTATATTATACCCGTTTTCTTTAAATTTTGAAATCCAATTATGAAGTAAACCGGGATTTGGTAATGCGTACTTTAATGAAGTAGCTTTTATAGAGTTTCCTAATATTAAAACTTCATTGATTATATCTAATTTTAATTCTACTGGATAGTAAGTATTATTTCTTTTAATCAGTATTGTCTCACCATGTAAATCAGCTAATTTTACCATATACCTCACATTACTAGAATTAATCTTAAACTTTTTAGATAGTTCCATGTATGAGTATCCTTCTTTCTTAAGTCTATACATTTCTATCTTATTTTCATCTGTTAATTTCATAATAAATAGCCCTCCAAAATTTGTCCAAATTTTGGGGGCTATTACCTATTTTAACCTTGATTTTTTTAATAGTGTATAAATATCTCACCATGTTCATTTGTTGGTTTGAATAATGTCACTACGAAAGTAAAAACTGCTATAATTGATGGAATAAAAGTCCAACAAAATAGTAAGCACAGTAGTCCTTTAAAGTTTTTTCCGATGTAGAAATATTGAATTCCGAAATGACCTAAAAAGAAAGTGATTAATAAGAATACCACTTTGTTAACATATCTACCAGGGATATAGCCACGATTATTTCTAGGATCATAATAATATTTAGTCATTAGTAGACCTCCATATGGATTATTTAAGGATAATAATACCATAAAATATTCTAGTATTCAATAGAGAAGAGATAATGTTAAAAATATTCGAATGTAAGTTAATCTACTGTATTTTTTTAAAATCAATATAAATAAAAAGTACCTAGCGTTGAAAGTATGCTAGGCACTTTGAAAATTATCGTTTAGTTTTAAGGTTTTCTTTCCAATCTTGAAGACCGTTTTTTAGCATATAAACGTTTGTATAACCGTTCTTTTTAAGAGTTAAAGCAGCACGTGGAGCTAAAGTTCCGTTTTTATCGCAAAGATAAATAGGTTGATCTTTTCTTAAAGATGTATATAAGAAATTGAATTGAGAAGAAGGCATATTACGAGCACCGTTGATGTGAGCGTATTTGAAATCTTCTTTCTCTCTAACGTCGATTAATTGAACTTTTCTAAGATTTTTTCTAAATTCTTCATAAGGAAGTTTCGTTACAGCGCCTTTTAATCTGAAGTAATTAAATAGTCCTACTGCTCCTAAAACAACCACTAAAACTATTGTTGATAGTAAAAATGATGACATAATGAACTCCTTTTTATTATAATATCTGTAAGTGAATTATATCATAATTTGAAAATTTGTTCAACATTGATTATAATTAGTATGAATGCTAAAAATATAAAATTAATTAATTGGAGAAAAAATGATAACATCAGCAAGTAATAAAAGAATTAAAGATATTCAAAAATTAAAAGAGAATAAAAATATAAAAAAATACGGCAGATATTTAATAGAAGGTAAACACCTTGTAGAAGAAGCTTTAAATGCAAAAGTAGTAGAAGAAATAATTGTTTCAGAAAGATTTGATGACTACAATATAGTTGATTCTTTCACAGGTAATTTAATAAAAGTCACTGATAGTGTCATGAAGAATATATCTGATACGATAACTACGCAAGGAATTATAGCTGTATGTCGTATTGATAAAAAAGAATTAGATATTAACAATTATAGTAAAGTTCTAATCTTAGATAAGATTCAAGATCCAGGAAACTTAGGAACAATAATCAGAACAGCCGATGCCTTCAATTTTGACTGCATTATTCTTGGTAAAGGAACGACAAGTTTATATGGTCATAAAGTTATTCGAAGTACACAAGGTAGCAACTTTCACATAGATTGTTTTGATAATATAGATTTAGTTGAGTTAATTGATAAAATGAGTAATTTCAATATTTTCGCTACTAGTCTAAAAGCGGATAAATATATAGAACAATTAGATAATATTTCAGGAAAAGTTGCAGTTGTCTTTGGAAATGAAGGCGCGGGAGTTAGTGAAGAAATATTGTCAAAAGTAAATAATCTACTTAAAATCGCTATGCCTGGACGAGCAGAGAGTTTAAATGTCTCTATAGCCGCGGGTATTGTGATGCACTATATTTCTACTAATTTAAAATAATAAATTTACTATTTTTTATAAGTGTGGTATTATGGTAAATGTGAAAATAAAGAGAGAGGTGAAATCTAATGTTAAAAATTATAGCAGTAGATAAAAAAGGAGATATCCTTACTGATGTTAGTTTAGAAAGACTTAAAGAGCAAGACATAGCGTGGTATTGGGTTGATTTTGATACTCCTACACGTAGTGAAATTAACTTGCTAACAACTTTCTTCAAGTTCCACGAACTTTTAATTGAAGACTGTTTAACGCTTTTACAAAGACCAAAAATTGAAATTACAAGACAACAAATTTTCTTAGTATCTCATGTATTAAAAAATATAGATGATGACTACGAAACTCTAAATATGTTTGTTGGGAAAAATTATATTGTAACGTTCCACCTCTCACACATACGTTATGTAAATAAAATCGTTCCAAAAATATTACAACGTGGTGCAGAATATTCACCATTACATGTTATGCACATGCTTGTATCAGAAATAGTAGAGGGATATATTCCTATTATTTCAAAAATTGAAAATCGTCTTGATGAAATTGAGGAAACAGATTCATATACTTCTGGAAGTAAGATTATGGATGAGGTATTTGATCTTCGAAGTGATCTGTTAAAACTTCGTCGTGGGTTACTACCAATGCGTGAGCTTATTCATAGATTCTTAGTTTCACGTCGTGTAGAAATGACAGATAATGATAGAAAATATTTCCACGATATTTATGATGATCTTGTTCAACAAACTGAGATAATCGAAGCAAACCGTGAGTTAGCCAGTGATATCCGTGAGAACTTTATGACATATAACTCACTTAAATCTAACAATATCATGATGACACTTACCGTTATTTCTACTATTTTCTTACCATTAACCTTCATAGTAGGGTGGTACGGTATGAACTTTAAATATATGCCAGAATTAGAATGGCAATATGGCTATTATATTGTTGTTGCAATTATGTTAGGTATTACGTTCGGTATGTTGTGGTTCTTCAAGAAAAAAGGATGGCTTGATATGTTTAAATAACATTATCAAGTAGGTTGAAATAATGAATGTTTTTAAATTAATGATCTTATTTTTTATGATATTACTTGCGAATTTTTCAATGATACGAATAGATTTTGGAAAATTTTTCAAGAAAAATAGTACAAGAGAAATTAAGGTATTTGTGATTTTAGTTTCTTTTGCACTAGGATATCTTGGATATATAACAATTATTAAAATTTATGAATTATCGTTAAATTTTTTAAAATGATTTAGTTGAATTGTTTAAATGATTTAACAGAAAGGAAATTGTATGGATAAAGAATTAGAAAAAAATAAAAAAGAAACAAGAATTGAAAAGTCACGTGAAGATAAGCTATTAGCTTTTATCGGAGGGAAATTCATAATCTATATACTATTAATAGTTATTTTATTAGGTATAGCTATTTATCTTTATACAGAAATATCATATATTTTTACACCGATAAATACGATAGTTTCGAGCATAATTACACCAATAATAGTCGCATATGTATTTTATTACATGTTGAATCCATTGGTGAACTTATTCGAGAAGAGAATGTCTAGGTTTATTGCTAGTTTGCTTGCTATATTCGTTGGTATAATTACTATACTTATTGTAATTGTAGGAGTAGTTCCTATTATTGTGGAACAAACACAGAATTTAATAACTGCATTGCCAAGATATATTGAGGTAGTGAAAGGATATTTGGAGACATATTCTGATAATGCATACGTGCAAGTAGTTGTGGAATATGTCAATAATAACCTTAATGTTTCTAAAATTAGTGAAAAACTAGTTAGCGTAGCTACATCTATTGCACAAGGGGTAGTATCATCTATTTCTTCTACTGCATCAGTTTTAGTTACCATGCCATTTGTGTTATTCTTCTTATTAAAAGATGCATCTCACTTTAACAAGTTTGTAATCAGTCTACTACCAAAAAAATTGGAACAACCTGTTGCTGAAACAATTGATGAAATTGATGATAAAGTAGGATCTTATATCCAAGGACAGATGTTAGTTTCTTTATGTATAGGAGTAATGTTATTTATAGGTTATAACATTATAGGATTACATTATGCATTTTCATTAGCTACTATAGCTGCATTTTTAAGTATCGTACCTTACCTTGGGCCAGTTATTGCAATAACACCAGCTATGTTAGTTGCAGCTTCAACAAGTTGGATAATGGTACTTAAAATGCTAGTGGTATGGGGAATCGTGCAGTTCTTAGAAGGAAATATAATTTCTCCTAATATAATGGGAAGAAGTATGAATATGCATCCTCTTACAGTAATTTTTGTTATTCTTATCGGAGTGAATATAGCAGGAGTTGTTGGCGCAATTTTAGGAATTCCTGTTTATTCTATTCTGAAAGTATTAGTAGGAAAATTATTACTTTCAATAAGAGATAGATATAATAAATTCTATGGATAAAATTAAAGCTTTAGAGTATTTTACTCTAGGGCTTTTTTTGTGATTATTATATGTGGAAATTTATTGATTTTTGTCGGAGAACCAAAAAAGCCTTAATGAAAATTAGAATTTTAAACTTTTGTAAGTGTTTTTTGTCTTATTACTTTATAAATTACCTCTTACATGCTATAATATTATAGTTAAATATAAGTAAGTTGAGGTTTGAGAATATGAGTATGATGAAAAAATTCAATAATCTTTTTGTTGGAGAAGAGGATTTTGAAGAAGAAGTAGTAGAAAACAATGAAGTGAGACAAGAACAACCTAAGCCAAGACCGGTGAAAAAGGAGAATCCAGTGGTAAGTAAACAAAATGTGCAAAGTCAATCTGCAGGAAGAACTAATAATGTTATACTAACTGAACCATTAGTTTTTGCTGATAGTAAAGATATCGTAGATGATATTAAACGAAATAAAGTAGTAATTATCAACTTAAGTAAGTTGGATATTGAGACTTCTGATAGACTTTTAGATTTTATTTCTGGAGGGATCTATGCATTAGGTGCTAGACTAAAAACTATTGGTGAAGATATTTATTTATGTGTTCCTAATGGTGTTGAAGTTTCAGGAGACTTTTACGAAGGAGAGTATTAATATTGTTAAATATAACAGAGTATTTTTGGGTATATAAGTTCGTAAAATATTTATTTAATTTTTATGAATACAGCATGTTAGCATATATTTTAACTTCATGGTTTCCTCAAATTAAAAATAATTTTATTGTAGAATTTTTAGAGGCGATTTGTGAACCATATCTAAAAATCTTTAGAAAAATCATTCCACCTTTCGGAATGTTGGATATATCACCAATAGCAGCTCTTATAGTACTTAGTGTTATAGAAAATCTAATCATAATGCTATTATTTAAGTTATCTTAATGCTATGAAGAAGATAAATTTTTTACAACAAGGGTCTGCTGAACAAAGAGAAGTAGCAGAAAAATTACTACAAAGTATTAGTTTTGTAGAAAATCGAAACACTGTTACAAAATTCCTAACGAACTTTGAACAAATTGTTCTTAGCCAAATAGTGGCGTATAACTATAGTGACTTTAAAGTTGAATTTTTTGGTGGTTTTGATGACGCTGAAAGAAAAAAAGCTAAGATCATTTCTAATGAATATTATGAAATAGATTATGATATTGTCTGTTTAAAAGCAAAGTTTAATAATAAATTTAATAAAATAGAACATAGAAATATTTTAGGTGCGATTTACAATCTTGGAATAAATTTTAATAGATTTGGGGATATAATTGTTTTAGAAAATGAGGTCTATATTTTTGTCGATGAAGAAATTGCGGATGTTATCTCAATGGAATTTACAAAAGCAGGAAGAGTAAACCTGAATTTTGAAAGAGTTGATCTTTCGGATGTGACTATCGAAAAAAAATATGAAGACTTTGAAATAGTTAGTTCATCTTTCAGAATCGATTCAATAGTAGCGAAGATTACTAATAAATCTCGTAGTAAGGTAAAAGAATTTTTGGAACAAGATTTCATTAAATTAAACCATGTTATCTTAAGAAATGGTGAGAAAACATGTACTACGGATGATATAATTTCTATTAGAAAGTATGGACGATTTGTAGTAAAAGATTATAGGCAAAATAAAAAAAGTTTAAAATATAGAATAACAATTTCAAAATTAGTTTAAAAATAGCTAGTATTAAAGAATACTAGTTATTTTTTTATTTTCAAATAATTTTTTAAAATATGAGCGTTTTCATTTTTATTATATAATTATTATGCTATACTCTATGATATAAAATAAAATATATACAAATATGAGGTAGATAAAATGAAAAAAATATTATTAACTATTTTTTCTTTTCTATTGGTATTTTCTTTAATTGGTTGTTCTCAAAAAAGTACAACAAAAGAAGAAAAAGTGTTGAAATTGGGTGTAGTGCCTAGTAGTAATAGCGAAAAGCTAGTAGATGATCTGACGCCGTTTGCGAAAGCACTGGGTGATAAATTAGGTATGAAGGTTGAAGTATTTACAGCAAGTAGCTATATAGGGGTTATAGAAGGAATAGGTAGTGGGAGTGTAGACTTCGGATTAGTTCCACCATTTTCAGCTGTTCTTTCAAATAAACAAAGTAATACAAAAAATCTCCTTGTAGGTAGAAGTACAAGTGGTAAACCTGGTTACTTTGCAGAAGTTTTTGTAAGAAAAGATTCTGATATAAAAAGTATAGCTGATTTAAAAGGTAAGAAAATTGCTTTTGTTGATCCATCTTCAGCTTCAGGTTATATTTACGCAGGGGCAATGCTAAAAGATGCTGGTATTGATTTAGAAAAAGATATTCAATACCAATTTAGTGGTGGACATGATAAAAGTTTACAATTATTACTAAATAAAGATGTAGATGCAGTAGCAAGCTATGAAAATGTAATAAGAAAATATACTAAAGAATTTCCTACATTAAAAGAAGATGTTAAAGTTATTGCTAAGAGTGAATTGATTCCAGGTGTAACAGTAGTAGCATCTAATAATCTTGATGAAGAAACTCAGAAAAAAGTAAAACAAGCTTTATTAGAGATTCAAAATGATAAAGAAACAATTCAAATTTTAACAAACTTATTTAGCATTACAGGATTTGAAGAACCAAATAATGATGCATATAAAGCTATTGAAAAAATCTCTGAAAAAATGAATATTGACCTAAATAAAGTTAAATAAAAGGGATATTTCATATAGAGATTAGATATAAAAAAGTAGCTATAAAATGTGGAAAATCAACGTTTGTTAAGTAAATGATATTATAGAATTGAAAATAATAAAAAAAGTTATACAAAAGTATTGACATTATGTTAATACTTTTGTATAATAAATATTGTTCGTTAGGAACACAAATATTTATCCACAGTAGCTCAGTTGGTAGTAGCATCTGACTGTTAATCAGAGGGTCGCAGGTTCGAGTCCTGCCTGTGGAGTTGGAGTAGTACTCAAGAGGCTGAAGAGGCGCCCCTGCTAAGGGTGTAGGTCGGGAAACCGGCGCGAGGGTTCAAATCCCTCCTGCTCCGTTTTTTTATTGGCCCGTTGGTCAAGTGGTTAAGACACCGCCCTTTCACGGCGGTAACACGGGTTCGAATCCCGTACGGGTCACCATTTGAAATAATACATTGAGAATAAGAGTTAGGTCCCGTGGTGTAGCGGTTATCACGCCTGCCTGTCACGCAGGAGATCGCGGGTTCGATTCCCGTCGGGACCGCCATTTTTGCCTTGATAGCTCAGTTGGTAGAGCAATGGATTGAAGCTCCATGTGTCGGCAGTTCGACTCTGTCTCAAGGCATTTTTTTATTTTAACTTAATATTTTGGCGGCTGTGGCGAAGTGGTTAACGCATCGGATTGTGGTTCCGACATTCGGGGGTTCGATTCCCCTCAGCCGCCCCATTTTTTTGAATTGAAGTAGAGAAGTAGTGTAAGTTTACATTGCTTCTTTTTTGTTTTTAAAACTATAATTTGTGCATGTTTACTTTTGTAAGCAAAATATTGGCATATTTATAAAAAGAGGAGTAAAATGGTATCTATAAAATATTAGGAGATTAAAAAATGGAAAAATCATTCGAACAACATTTAGAAAACTTTAAAGTTATTGATTCAAAAACTGCATTACAAAAAATTGAATCAAAAGAAAAATTTGTATTATTTATTGGGAGATCTTCATGCCCATTTTGTAGAAAATTCATGCCGAAATTAAGTGAAGTAGTTGTTTCTAATAAAGTAGAAGCATTCTTCCTTAACTCAGAAGATTTCTCAGATGCATCAGGTATTGAATCATTACGTGCAAAATACTCTGTAAGAACTGTGCCAGGTTTATTAGTAGCTGAAGCAGGAGAAGTTAAAGTTGTATGTGATTCTAGCTTATCTGTAGAAGAAATTACTACTTTCATTAAATAATAATCAAACTCGTCTATTTTGTGTAGGCGAGTTTATTATTGTCTTGTATAAATTAATTATAAAACGTATAAGTAATTAAACTAAATATTAAACAAGATGTAATATTAAAATACTGAAAAAAACTATTTTAAATGATATAATAGTAGTTATAAAATTTTACTAACAATGTAGATTAGTTTATTTTATAGTTCATTGTAAAATAATGAGGTGATAGTGTGAATAGTGAAAAGTTAGAAGTAAAGAATCTAATTTTTAATTATGGTGTAAAAAACATATTAAATGATATATCATTTGAAGTACCTAATGGTGATTTTGTTGCAATTGTAGGAAAAAGTGGAGCGGGGAAATCGACCTTACTACGTTGTTTGAACTTGTTAAACAAGCCTCAATCAGGAGAGATAATTATAACAGGTGAAAATATAGTACAGTTTAATAGAACAAGGTTGAAACGCATCAGAAGAGATATTGCTTTTATATTTCAAGATTATAATGTACTAGATAATTTATATACTGTTGAAAATGTTTTAACACCTTATTTAGTAAAAAAATCTGCCTTGGGTCTTTTATTAGGATATACAAAAAAAGAATATAATGAAGGTGTTGATTTCTTAAAGCAAGTTGGATTAGAGGATGAGGCTTTTAAAAAGTCTAAGTATTTATCAGGTGGTCAAAAGCAAAGGGTCGCTATAGCTAAAGCATTAGCCCAAAACCCAAAAATTTTACTAGCCGACGAACCTGTTAGCAGTTTGGACGAAAAAAATACGACACTGATAATGGATACATTTAAAAAATTAAATGAAGAAAATGGAATAACAGTGCTTATAAATCTTCACGATGTTAATCTAGCGAAAAAATATAGTACAAAGATTTTAGGATTAAAGGACGGAAAAGTTTTATTTTATAAAGATTCTGAGAAGGTGACTAAAGATGAATTTGAAGAACTTTATAATTAAAAAATCTATAACGAAGTTAGCTTCGTTGTCTTTTATTGTTTTGATTATTTTTATTGCATATAGCCAATATGATACAAAAACTTTTTCATTAGGATTTAAAAGGATACAAAATCTTCTTGGACGCATGTATCCCGTAGATTTTTCTATTTTACCTGAATTGAAACAACCGATTATAGAAACAATTAACATTGCTCTATTTTCATCTATATTAGCTTTATGCACAACGTTAATATTATTACCAATACTAACTAATGTACTATTTAAACTTAAGATAATTCCAAAAATATTTAGTGCGGTTTTCTCTATTTTTAGAACAATGCCATTTCTAATAATTGCTGCTATCTTAGTAAGTTTATTCAGTACAGGAGTATTTAGTGGTTTTGTGAGTATTTATTTAATAAATATTCTAACATCAGCTAAGTTATTGAAAGAATATGCTGAAGAAGTCGAGATTAAACAGTTAGAAGCTATGGAATCGTTAGGAGCTTCAAAATTTATTATTTATAAGAATGCTATTTTATCTAATCTTAAGCCCCAAGTTATCTCGGTATACTTTTTAACTTTAGAATCAAGTATCCGTGGAGCAAGTGTCTTAGGATTAGTTGGAGCAGGAGGAATAGGTCAAAGATTATGGCAAGAGCTAAATCACTTAAGATATGATAGAGTTTCTATAATAATTATTACTCTTGTTATTTTAATCTTCGTAATTGATCTAGTGAGTTATTATTTTAGGAATTTACAGAATACCTCTCAGTTAAATTTTGAAAAGTTTTTATTAAGAAGAAATGTAGTAAAATTTGGTATTCCTCTTATTATTGTAGGGAGTATTTTATACGTTACTAATTTCATTAATATTTCACATGAGAGATTTATCATAGGATTAAAACAGTTAAATGTATTGGCTAAAGGAATTATAAACCCTGATTTAGCATATGTTCCAAAAATGCTTAGCGAGCTGTTTGTGAGTATAGAAATTGCATTTAGTGCGACGATTTTTGCGGCTGTAACAGCTATATTTACATCTTATTTATCATCGGTAAATCTTTTTGGTAAATATAAAGCATTAGGCGTAAAAGTCTTTATAAATATATTAAGAACATTTCCACCGATAATAGTGGCATTAATATTCTTTAGAGGATTTGGGCCTGGAGCAATTAGTAGTTTCTTTGCATTATATATTTATACAGTTGGTGTTATGACAAAAATGTATAATGAGGTACTAGAAGGAATTAATAACAATGTATTATTAATGACAAAAAGTCTAGGGCTTGGAAGTTTTATTAGTTATGTTAAAATAATATTTAATGGATACTTCCCTGAATTCGTTACTATAGTTTTATATAGATTTGAATCAAATATCAAAAATTCAACTATTTTAGGTATGGTAGGTGCAGGTGGTATTGGACATTTGCTTGTAAATAATATAGAATATAGAAATTGGAATAGAATTTCAACATTATTAATCGGCTTATCGTTATCGATAATTATTATAGAAAATATCTCATACTTTATTAGAATGAGAGTAAAAAAATAATTAAAGAAAATATTAAAACAAGGAGAAATAGATGCGTCTAAAAGTAGGAAAAATTGTTAATACTCATTCTTTAAAAGGAGAGGTGAAAGTAATTTCATCAACTGACTTTGAAGAAGAACGTTTTAAAAAGGGTAGTGAATTATTAATAACTAGAGGAAATCAAGTTGTTAAAGAAGTGGTTGTAGAAAGCTACAGAACACATAAAAATAATCTTCTAGTAAAATTCGTAGGGATTGATACAATTGAAGAAGCAGAAAAATTTAAAAATTTACAAATCAAAATCGATTCTGATAATATTGGAGAACTTGAAGAAAATGAGTTTTATTTCCATGAGATTATCGGATGCGAGGTATTTGATGAAAATAATAAATCACTAGGTGAGGTAGTTGAGATCCTTACACCTGGTGCAAATGATGTATGGGTAATAAAAGCAGAAAACGGCAAAGAAATTTTAATACCTTACATTGAAGATGTGGTTAAAAAAATAGATGTTACTAATAAAAGAATTGATATCGAAGTTATGGAAGGGTTAATTGACTAATGAAGATTGATATACTAACGCTGTTTCCAGATATGTTTGATTCATTAAATCATTCAATTTTAGGAAAAGCAAAAGATAATAAATTATTGGATATAAATATAGTTGATTATCGTAAATTTTCTGGAAATAAACATAACCAAGTAGACGATTATCCTTTCGGTGGTGGTCAGGGGATGGTATTAAAACCAGAACCGATATTTAATGCTGTTGAAAGTTTAGATAAAACCGATAAAACACGAATAATTTTACTGTGTCCGCAAGGTGAAAGATTTAGTCAGAAAAAAGCTGAGGAGCTTTCTGAAGAAGAACACTTGATTTTCATCTGTGGTCACTATGAAGGTTATGATGAAAGAATTAGAGAGTACTTAGTAACAGATGAATTATCTATTGGTGATTTCATTTTGACAGGTGGAGAATTTGCTGCTATGACAATGGTCGATAGTATAGCACGTCTTGTTCCTGATGTTCTAGGAAAGGAAGAATCCCACAAGGATGATTCATTCTCGACTGGGTTACTAGAATATCCTCAATATACACGACCAAAGGACTATAAGGGAATGGTAGTTCCTGATGTGTTGACAAGTGGTCATCACAAAAATATAGAAACTTACAGAAAAAAAGAAAGTCTACGAAGAACGTTGACAAGACGACCAGATTTACTGGAAAACTATGAATTAAGTAAAGAAGAAGCCAAATTACTTGATGAAATAAAAAAAGAATTAAAAAATTAACATAAAATAAATGACATAACTGTATTTTTGATGTATAATATTAATATAGTATGTATTGTAAGCACAGGAGGATTAGAAGTAATGACAACTTCATTTGAGGAATTATTAAATAGCTCAGAAATGCTGAAAAAAGGAGATAAAGTAACTGGTACTGTATCAAAAATCGATAACGATAAAGTTTACGTTGATGTAGCAGGAGCACAATATGACTGCGTAATTTTACGTAACCAAATTACAAGAAAACCATTCGAAAACATTGAAGACGTATTATCAGTTGGTGACGAAGTAGAAGCTCAAGTAACAGGAATTAGAGCTGATCGTGAAAAAAGATCAGAAGATGTACCTGGTGTAATCTACTTATCACACAAAATTTTAGAAAATGCTGAATATAAAAAATTAATGGAATTATCATGGACTGGAATTATTGAAAAATTCGAAAATGGTGAATTAATTCAAGCAACAGTTTCTGGACAAACTAAAGGTGGATTATTAGCTGACGTAGAAGGATTACGTGCGTTCATTCCAGGTTCATATATTGATACTAAATTCAGAAAAGACTTATCAAAATTCGTAGGAAATGAATATACATTCAAAATCGAAGAAGTAGATAAATCTAAAAATAAAATTATCTTAAACAGACGCGTAATCTTAGAAGAAGAAAAAGCTAAAAAATTAGCTGAAGTTTATGGAAATATTAATGAAGGTGATGTTATCGAAGGTAAAGTTAGTCGTATCACTGACTTTGGAGCATTCGTTAACATCGGTGAAGTTGATGGACTATTACATATCTCAGAAATTTCTCACGCTCGTGTAGAAAAAGTTTCAGATGTGCTTTCAGTTGGAGATACTGTAAAAGTTGCAGTTATCGCTGTAGATAAAGAAAATGAAAAAGTTTCACTTTCAGCTAAAACTTTATTACCAACACAATGGGAAGTAGCTCGTGCTACAATTAAAGCTGGAGATGTATTAGAAGGTGTTGTTCGTAACACAACTGCATTTGGAGCATTTGTTGAAGTATTACCAGATGTTGAAGGATTAGTTCACATTTCTCAAATTTCTCACGATAGAGTAACTAACGTAGAAGACGTTCTTAAAAAAGGTGATAAAGTAAACGTAAAAGTTTTAGAATTTGATTTCGAAAACGAAAGATTATCTTTATCAATCAAAGAACTTTTAGAAAAACCAGTTAAAGAAGAAGTTAAGGAAGAAGCTGAATATGATACTTCTTACTTAAAAGATGAAGATACTTCATTCAATCTAGGGGACAAATTTAAAGATATCGAACTTTAATTTGAAAAAATAAAGAAATAAAGGCAGTAGATAAGCTTGTCTATTGCTTTTATTTTTTAGGTAGAAATGAATAGTGAAGTTTAGTTGAAATATGGATTTTAACTAATGAACTTTGCTATTTTAGCAAAAAAATATTTAAAGATATGGAGGTAAAAACATGGCAAAACCAACAGTTGCAATAATAGGTAGACCAAACGTCGGTAAATCTACAATTTTCAATAAAATAATTGGTGATAGATTATCTATTGTAGAAGACGTGGCAGGTGTTACTCGTGATAGAATATACTCAAAAGCAGAATGGTTAAATTACTCATTCTTTATGATAGATACTGGAGGAATTGAATTAGAAGATACTCCTTTCCAAAAACAAATCAGAGCACAAGCTGAACTAGCAATCGACGAAGCAGATGTTATTATTTTCTTAACAAATGGTCGTGATGGAGTAACTAGTGATGATGAAGAAGTTGCTAGATTACTTTATAAAACTGATAAACCAGTTGTACTTGCAGTAAACAAAATTGATAACTTTGATATGAATCATATGATTTATGATTTCTATTCATTAGGATTTGGAGATCCATTCCCAATTTCTGGATCTCATGGACTAGGTATCGGTGATTTACTTGATGAAGTTTGTAAAAACTTTAAAGTTCTAGAAGAAGAGGAAGAAGATGACAAAATTAGATTCTCTCTTATCGGGCGTCCTAATGTTGGTAAATCTAGTTTGATTAATACAATTTTAGGTGAAGAACGTGTTATTGCATCTGATATCGCAGGTACTACACGTGATGCAATCGATACTGATTTCAAACACAACGGGGATGAATATGTAGTAATCGATACTGCTGGTATCAGAAAACGTGGTAAAGTATATGAAAGCTGTGAAAAGTATTCAGTACTTCGTTCTCTTAAAGCTATTGAACGTTCAGATGTCGTCTTAGTTGTTCTTAATGCTGAGGAAGGTATTATTGAACAAGACAAGAAAGTTGCAGGATATGCACACGAATCTGGAAAAGGTGTAATCATAGTTGTTAACAAATGGGATGCAATTGCTAAAGATGATAAGACAATGAAAGAATTCGACGAAAAAATTCGTGATAGTTTTGCTTACTTAGATTATGCTAAAATTATCTATGTTTCAGCGAAGACGAAACAACGTGTATTTAACATCTTCCCATTAATTAAAGAATCATATGAAAATAGACAACGTCGTATTCAAAGTTCAACACTTAATGAAATCGTTGTGGATGCTGTTTCTATGAACCCAACACCACAAGATAAAGGTAAGAGACTTAATATTTTCTATGCATCACAAGTTGCTATTAATCCACCGACATTTGTGTTCTTCGTGAATTATCCAGAACTTATGCACTTCTCTTATGAGAGATTTTTAGAAAATAGAATCCGTGATTCTTTCAATTTTGAAGGAACACCGATTAAACTAATAGCGAGACAAAGAAACTAATAGTTTAGAATATAAATTTATAGTACGATCTAGAAGTAAGTTAACTTTTGGATCGTATTTTTTTATTGAAAATTAAAGTATAAATTAGGTAATCTTATGAAAAATATTGAAAATATAATAAAAAATAATAAAAATAACTAAAATGAATTATCAATGGTAAAATTTAGTCGAAATACTAGCAAATAATTTTAGAACGTGGTATAATTCTTCTTATATACTTTACTAATTAGGAGGTAATCTATATGCCATTAGGATATTATGGAATGTCAGGAAGTTATATACTTTACTTTTTACTAATTATGCTGATTCCTTTATGGGCTCAATTTAAAGTAAAAAGAACATACGAAAGATATAAAAAAGTAAGAACAAAATCAGGATTAACTGGAAAAGAAGTTGCAGAAATTATAATGCAAGCAAATGGAATAACAGGTGTTAAAGTAGTAAGAGGTGAGGTTGAGTTATCAGACCACTACGATCCAACTAATAATATTGTAGTACTTTCACCCATAGTTCATGATCAACCGACAGTTGCATCAGTTGCGATTGCAGCCCACGAAATTGGTCACGTTATTCAAGATAAAGTAGCAGACTATAAACCGATGAGATGGAGACACTCATTAGTACCATTAGCTAATCTTGGAGGAAACTTATCAACAATTCTTATTATGGTAGGATTCTTATTAACAGGATTAATTGGTCAATTCGGTTATACAGTTGCTTGGGTTGGAGTAGGATTCATGCTATTTGCAGTACTATTCCAAGTAGTAACATTACCAGTTGAGTTTGATGCTTCAAAACGAGCATTAGAACAAGTGGTTGACTTAAACATTGTAGACGATCAAGAACACAGACATTGTCGTAAAGTTTTAACAGCAGCAGCTTTAACTTATGTTGCAGCAGCAGTTGTAGCTTTAATGGAGATGTTAAGATTCGTCTTCATATTACTAAACAGTAATAATAGAGATTAATAAATATTAGATTGTCAATGAAAATTGGCAATCTTTTTTTGTTAAAAAGATGCAATATTTTACAAGATATAAATTAAACTTTCAATTCAATTAAAGTGAAACGTGTTTCAGCAGAGCACTGAACTTATGTAAATAATAAAGCTGAATATCAAGCTAATATTTCTTTCATAATATCTATATTAGTGATATAATATTGTAAGACTATATAATGAAGAGGTAAAAAATGATTTACGGAATCGGTTGTGATATCGTCGATATTCATCGCTTTGAAAAATATGTCGATGATAAAAAACGACTTGAAAAATTATATACAGAAAATGAATTAAATGAATTTTATAAAATAACAAATCATAGAAGAAAAATGGAGTTTTTGGCTGGGCGTTTTGCTGTAAAGGAGGCTACTTCAAAAGCTTTAGGAGTAGGGATTTCTAAAGATTTTTCTTTTAATGATGTAGAAGTAAAAAAAGATGATAGAGGGAAACCTTATATTGAATACAAAGACTTTATTACACATTTAACGATAAGCCATACTGATTCAACGGTTGTGGCATTTGTTATTTTAGAGAAGGGGGACAAGATTAATGATTAATGATAGACCAACAGAATTAAGAGTAGACTTAGATGCGTTACTTAATAATTATAATAAGCTAACAGCACTTAATAATGAAAAAACTGGTATAGCAATAGTAAAAGCTGATTCTTATGGGTTAGGTGCAAGAGTAATCGCAGATCATCTATATAAAAATGGTGTTAGACATTTTGCCACTGCTACATTAGAAGAAGCATTGGAATTAAAAGATGTAGTTTTTGATAGTATGGTGCTTGTATTAGGAGTAACAAATCCCCAAAATGTAAAATATGCTGTTGAAAACAATATATCATTAACATGTCCATCTAAAGTATGGTTAGAAGAATGTCTAGAAGAGTTGGAAAATATTGAAGGTAAATTAAAAATCCATGTTAAGATTGATACCGGAATGGGAAGAATAGGTACTTCTGATAAAGAAGAAATAATTGAAATAGATAAGCTACTTTCATCTGAAAAAATTGATTTCGAAGGTATTTTTTCACATTATTCTAATGCTGATGGTAGTGATAATAATTATGATGATTATCAAACTAAAAATTTCGATGAAAGAATAAAGCTATTTACCCATAAACCAAAATACATTCATATTGGAAATTCAGCTAGCACAGTAAAATATAGTGATAGAAAAGATCAGTATAATATGACTAGATTAGGGATTTCACTTTATGGATGCTATCCTAGTGAAAACATTGAAAAATTAGACAAAATTAAATTAGATCCAGTAGTTTCGTTAGTGAGTAAGATAACGCATGTTAAGAAATTTTTAAAAGGTGAAAAACTAGGGTATGGTGTTAGTTATGAAGCTAAACAAGATGAATATATTGCAACAGTTCCTATCGGCTATGCTGATGGTATTCTAAGGCGTGCTCAAGGGTTCAAGATTAAAGTGGGTTCGGAAGACTGTGAGATAGTAGGACGTGTTTGTATGGATCAACTTATGGTGCGTTGTAGTGAAAATATAAAAGTAGGAGACGACGTTCTATTTTTTGGAGAGAATAATGGCCAAAAAATATCAGTCGATGATTTTGCTACATTCCAAGATACAATAAGTTATGAAATATTCTGTTGTATAAATAAACGTGTTCCAAGAGTTTATTACAAAAATAAAATGGAGTTATAGTATGTACGAGAAAATTACAAAAAACTTAGCAACTAAGTTAAAAATACAAGATAAGTATATAGTAAATGTATTAAACTTACTAGAAGAAGGAAATACAATTGCATTTATCGCAAGGTATAGAAAAGAATTAACAAATTCTCTAGATGAAGTTGCTATTAAACAAATTCAAGATGAATTTAATTATTTAAAATCGCTTGAAGAAAGAAAAGAAGAGGTAATTAGATTAATTTCAGAAAAAGGTCTACTTACTGATGAACTAAAAAAAGATATTTTAGCTCAAGAAAAATTACAAAGGGTTGAAGATTTATATCGTCCTTTTAAAGAGAAAAAACGTACTAAGGCAACGATAGCTAAAGAAAAAGGATTAGAGAAACTAGCAAATTATATTTTAAAACTTCCAAAATCATTAGAAGATTTGAATAAAGAAGCTGCTAAGTATATAAATGCTGAAAAAGAGGTTAATACAGTAGAAGAAGCAATTAACTATGCATTAGATATTATCGCAGAAAATATTTCTGATAGTGCGAAATATCGTGAGTATGTATTAGAAAACACTAGAAAATTCGGTCAAATTACTTCAGTACTTAAAAAAGGTGGAGAAGAAAAAGACGAAAATTCTACTTATAAAAACTACTATGAGTTTGGAGAACAAATTTCGAAAATTGCTTCTCATAGAATTCTTGCATTAAACAGAGCGGAAAAAGAAGGAATAATCCGTGTAAATATAGAAAATGATAAAGATAGATTACACAATTATATACTACGTGGTTTAACAAAGAATCGTCAGACTGCTATTAGCAATTTGCTACTAGAATGTATAGCTGATAGTATGAAGAGGTTAATTTATCCATCAATTGAAAGAGAAATTCGTAGTGATTTAACGAAAAAAGCTGAGGAAGATTCTGTTGTTATCTTCTCAGAAAATTTAAAACAACTATTGATGCAAAGTCCTCTTAAAAACAAAAAAGTTTTAGGAATTGACCCTGCATTTAGAACAGGTTGTAAGATGGCGATTGTTGATGAATATGGTAATTTTATAGATAAAATGGTAATCTACCCGCATAAACCAGCTTCAGCAGATAAGCAAGAAAAATCAAAGAAAGATTTAATTAAATTTATTAATAAACACAATATTAACTTAATAGCTATCGGTAATGGAACAGCATCTCGTGAAACTGAGAAATTTGTAGTAGATAATTTAAAAGAAGCGGGATTAAAAATTGACTATGTTATTGTAAATGAAGCGGGGGCGAGTGTGTACTCAGCTAGTGAAGTAGCTCGTGAAGAATTTCCTGACTTTAATGTAGAAGAAAGAAGTGCTGTATCTATAGCACGACGTATTCAGGATCCATTAAGTGAACTTGTAAAAATTGATCCTAAATCAATCGGTGTAGGACAATACCAACACGATATTACTCCTAAGTTTTTAGAAAAAGAACTTACTTTCGTAGTAGAGACTGCGGTTAACAAAGTAGGGGTAAATGTTAATACCGCATCTGTTTCGCTATTATCATATGTTTCAGGTGTTAATAAACAAATCGCAAAAAATATCGTAGCGTATCGTCAAGAAAATGGAAAAATAGAAACAATTAAAGAAATAGCTAAAGTTCCAAGACTTGGTAAAAAGACATTCGAACAATGTGTAGGATTCTTTAGAATTCCAGATAGTAAAAATATTTTCGATGCTACAGGTATTCACCCAGAAAGTTATAAAGCAGCAGAGAATTTACTAAAAGAGCTGAAACTATCAACTAAAGAAGTGGGAACAGAAGAGTTTGCAACGACAGTTGATAGTGTAGATAAAAAAGCTCTAGCAGAAAAAATTGGTGTTGGACTTGAAACTTTAGAAGATATAATTAAAGATTTAAAACAACCGCTACGAGATGAACGTGAATCATTCGCTAAACCGTTGTTAAAATCTGATATTCTAACTATCGATGATCTTCAAGTAGGTGTGAAATTAGCAGGTACTGTTAGAAATATTACACAGTTTGGAGCATTTATCGATATCGGTTTAAAACAAGATGCGATGGTACATATTTCAAAAATTAGTAAAAATTATATAAAAAACCCACTTGATGTTCTTAGTGTAGGTCAGATCGTAGATGTTTATGTAATAGACATAGACAAAGAACGAGGACGAGTTGCACTAGCAATGTTTAAAGATTAAAGGAGGTAAAAATGAGTAATACTAAATCAAAATACCTTCCAAGTATAGATAGCTTGAGGGCATTGGCAGTATTAGCCGTTATTATTTATCATGTTGATGTAAATTACCTACCGGGTGGATTTTTAGGGGTTGATCTATTTTTTGTTTTATCAGGATATTTAATTAGTTCATTAATTATAAAAGAATTCAGAAAAACAGGGACTGTAAATTTATATAACTTCTATATAAGAAGGGCTAGACGTCTGTTGCCAGCCGTTTACTTTATGATAACGGTTGGGTTAGTAGTAATGGTACTTTTTAATGAAGTTCTGCTTCGTAAGAGTCATATAGATGCTATATTTGGTTATATATATTCTAGTAACTGGTGGTATATTTTCCATAAGCTAGACTATTTTGATAGCTTCGGTGCGCAAAGCCCATTTAAACATTTATGGTCTTTAGCAATAGAAGAGCAATTTTATATGATTTTTCCATTGCTATTCTTATTAGTCAATGGAAAGAAAAAATCAAAAGATGGAACGTATAAATTAAATAAGAACTTTTTATATGTTGTTCTTGGATTAATATTAGTATCATTAATAGCTCATATTCTTTTATTTGATATAAATAATATTAGCAGAATTTATTTTGGTACAGACACAAGAGCATTTTCTCTGCTTGTAGGGGTGGTAGGAGCAATATTATATCCTATGGAAAGATTACATTCTAAGGTAACTCCTCAACAAAATATGATTTACAGTGTAGTTTCACTAGCTTCTATCGCTACTTTAATTACAGTTATGGTTTATACATCTGAATATAATACATGGTTATATAGAGGAGGATTCCTTCTTGTAGCTATATTAGGGTTAATCGTCATTATTAGTAGTGGTAAACAACACACATTAATGTCGAAATTATTATCATTTAAACCTATTGTGTTTATTGGGAAAATTTCATACAGTTTATATCTATGGCATTTTCCGATACTAGTATTAACAACGCCGGTATCAGAGATTGGTAACCCAAATATATTCTTTGTAATTTTAAGAATAGTTTTAACATTTGCTGTAGCAATAGTGAGTTATGTATTTGTTGAAACTCCGATAAGAAAATTAGGATTTATAAATTACATAAATGCTATATTCAAAAAACTGAAAAAACGTCCTAGAAAATCTCGTAAGATTTATGCAGGTATTGTTGGATTAGTTTCGGTATTATTCTTAATGGGAATTTTCGGGAAAAGTGTTCCATTTATCTCTACAGCTTTTGTAAAAGAAATGGAAACTAATAAAGAAACTCAGTTTGTAAATAACGGAAACAATAAAGATAATAATCAAGAAAAGTCAAGTGATTCTAACAAAGATAAAAAAGAGAATCAAGAAGATAAAAATAATTCTGATAAGAAATATAGTTCAGTACTGGTTATGGGTGATTCATTAACAGTAGATATTGGAGAAAAATTCCAAGAACTATATCCAGGAGCTGTTATCGACGGAAAAATTGGCCGTCAATTATATGTAGCAGTAGAAGAGGCGAAAAATTATTCTAAATACAATAATGAAAATTCAGCAATAATCTTCCAATTAGGAACTAATGGACCATTTACAGAAAGTCAAATTGAAGAATTAGTAAAAGAGTTTGATAAAGCTGATATTTACTTCGTAAATATTAAAGTACCAAGAGCTTGGGAAAAAACAGTAAATGCAGCACTAAAAGAAACCCAAGAAAAACATTCAAATGTAAAAATTATTGACTGGTATTCAGTGGCAAACAGTACCAAAGATTTATTTGAGCCAGATAGAGTTCACTTAAATCAAGCTGGTATAGCTGAAATGGTAACATTAATAGAGAAAAACTTAAAACGCCCAGTGGAAATTAAGACAAATTAATAATAATTTAGAGAACTAAGTAGTAGGTAAATGCTATTTAGTTCTTTATTTTGAATCTTTATCACGTTCGAGGCATTGGAAAAAATCTAGCTCGCATTTATTATATAGGGAGTGACTCAAAAATCGTGATTTCATAGAAATCGATTTTGTCGAGTCACCCCCGCACAGTTTATTAGATATCTAAAAAGCTTTTATAAAGCGAATTTAGATATCAATAAACCACTTGCGTTGTACGTTAGAATTTTTAGTGCCAAAGACACGTTAAAATTCTTACGTATAACGTATGCAAGGATACACCAAGAAGTGAGTCATAAGACGAAACTGATTGGATTGTGTCTACTGCTGAGGCTATGGGTTTTCATGTAAACTATTTTAATATCTAGTACTTTTGGGTCAGCCCCGTTAATACATAGATTTGTCATAGAGATAATAAAATTAAAGTGTCAATTCTGGTTGAAATGTTTAACTTTCGTTGAAATATCAATATAGTTTGTGATATAATATCTTAGTATTATAATTTATAGAATAATAAAAAGGAGATAACTATGACAAAAGTAAGAGTAAGATATGCACCATCTCCAACAGGAAATTTACATATCGGAAATGCAAGAACTGCATTATTTAATTACCTTTTTGCTAAACACAACGGTGGAGATTTCGTATTAAGAATTGAAGATACGGACTTCAAACGTAACAAAGAAGAAGGTGAACGTAGCCAACTTAAATATATGAACTGGTTAGGTTTAGATTATGATGAAGGTATTGGAAAAGAAAAAGAATTCGGTCCATACCGTCAATCTGAGAGAATCGATATTTATCAAAAATATGCTGATCAACTTATTGCAGAAGATAAAGCTTATAAATGCTATATGACTGCTGAAGAATTAGAAGCTGAAAGAGAAGAGCAAATTGCTAACGGATTACCACCACGCTACAGTGGAAAACACGCGAACTTAACAAAAGAAGAGCAAGAAGCTTTCGAAAAAGAAGGTAGAAAACCTGCTATCCGTATCCGAGTTCCTCAAGACAGAACATACAAATTTGACGATATGGTTAAAGGTGAATTATCATTCGAAGGAAAAGATTTCGGAGATTTCGTAATCATTAAAAATGATGGAGTAGCAACATACAACTTCGCTGTTGTTATTGATGACTACTTAATGAAAATTTCTCACGTATTACGTGGAGACGACCACGTTTCTAATACACCAAAACAACTGGTTGTATATGAAGCATTAGGATTTGAACCACCAAGATTCGGTCACATGACTCTAATCGTAAATGAAAACAAGAAAAAATTATCAAAACGTGATGAAAGTATTATTCAATTTATCGAACAATACGATGAATTAGGATACCTTCCAGAAGCATTATTCAACTTCATCGCATTATTAGGGTGGTCTCCAGAAGGTGAACAAGAAATCTTCTCTAAAGAAGAATTTGTTAAAATCTTTGATGAAAAACGTCTAAGTAAATCACCAGCGTTCTTCGATAACAATAAACTTACTTGGATTAACAACCAATACATCAAAGCTCAACCTTTAGAAAGAATCGTAGACTTATCATTACCATTCTTTATTAAAGAAGGTGTAGCGACTGCTGAAGAAGTAGAAGCTAACAAAGCATGGTTTGAAAAACTAATTTCATTATACCAACCACAAATGAGTTATGGAGCTGAAATCGTTGAGTTAACAAAACAATTCTTTGTAGAAGATGTTAAATTTAATGAAGAAGAATTAGAAATCTTAAAACAAGAAACTACAGCAACTGTATTCGAAGATTTCTTAACAAAAGTTACTGAAGTAGAAGAATTTACAGCTGATAACATTAAAGCTTTAATTAAAGCTATTCAAAAAGATACAGGAGTAAAAGGTAAAAACTTATTTATGCCAATCCGTATCGCATCAACAGGATCAATGCACGGTCCAGAATTAAACACAAGTTTAGAATTACTTGGTAAAGAACGTGTAGCTGCTAGAGTAAAAGCCGCATTAGAAACAATTAAATAGTATAAATTAAGAAAAGAAATAACGAAAGATTAAGGGTGAAATAAGTTAGAACTACTAAATTTTAGAGTAACCCTTAATTTTAATTTTTCGAGCTGAAAAAAGATAGAGAAATATATATAAAAGTAAAGAAAATATCTTGACATTTATCTTCAAATAAGGTATTATTACTTATGATATTGTTTATATATCTTCACGAGTAAGCCCCGGAAAACTTAGTCGTTATGACAGATTAAAAACAACATCTAGGAGGAAAAAAGACATGCGTCAAACATATATGGCAAAGCCATCAACTGTAGAAAAAAAATGGTATGTAATCGATGCTGAAGGACAAACTTTAGGTCGCTTATCATCAGAGGTAGCTTCAATTTTAAGAGGGAAACACAAACCTACTTATACACCACACATCGATACTGGGGATAATGTTATCATTATCAACGCTGAGAAAATTGTGTTAACTGGTAAAAAATTAACTGATAAAATTTACCGTCGTCACACAATGCACCCAGGTGGGTTAAAAGAAAGAACTGCTGGATTAATGGTAGAAAAATATCCAGAAGAACTTTTAGAACTATCTATCAAAGGTATGTTACCAAAAAATACTTTAGGTAGAGCTCAAGGAATGAAACTTCACGTTTACCGTGGAGCTGAACACCCACACGCAGCACAAAAACCAGAAAAATACGAATTACGTGGATAATATAGGAGGAAATAATTAAATGGCACAAGTAGAATATCGCGGTACAGGACGCCGTAAAAGCTCAGTAGCACGTGTAAGATTAGTACCTGGAACAGGGAAAGTTGTTATCAACAACAGAGAAATGCGTGAATACTTACCATTAGAATCATTAGTATTAGACTTAATGCAACCTTTAGAAGTTACATCTACTACAGGTAACTATGACGTTTTAGTTAACGTTAACGGTGGAGGATACACAGGACAAGCTCAAGCAATCCGTCACGGAATTGCACGTGCTTTACTAGAAGTAAACCCAGAATACCGTAAAGACTTAAAACCAGCAGGATTACTAACTCGTGACCCTCGTATGAAAGAACGTAAAAAATACGGTCTTCGTGGTGCGAGACGTGCTCCTCAATTCTCTAAACGTTAATATTGGTCTTATACCAAATTACGTCAAGACATCAGAGAACTTTCTCTGGTGTCTTTTTTTGTTTTGGTTAAAACAGGTTCTCTTATAGTAGTATTTATTAAGATAAAATAAAAAAACTGAAACTTTATGAATTATTCATAGTCATTTCAGTTTTTTCATTATAAATATATTATTCGTATATTTCAGAATCTTTCAGTGTGAAGACTACTTCTGTTCCAGCTGGATAATTATCTAAAGATAATAATAGTATTTTTTCTTCAATTTTCTTAGGTTTAATTTCTGCGCTTACTTGAGCTATCTCATTTAATTCATCATAAAGATTTTTAAATAATCTTGCATCTTTTACCTTAATCTTTGGATTTATTTGATAACTTGGCGTTTCACCAAACCAAGTATCTTCATTCTGAAAATCAATTTCTGATTTCTCATTGATTTTTAATTTGATTGCAATATCATAATCAAATGTATAACGATCAAAAAGTTTAGCAAGGCTACTGATATAGTCATGTGATCCTTTATTTGATCCATTGATAAATTTTAATTTTGCACTATAATCGATGGCATTAAGATCGAAAATCTCTGCCATTTTGAAAACGTCAAATTCATCATAAACATCAGAAGTTACAAAATTGACTTTAACATCATATCCCACACGTTGAAATTCTTGATATTTTTCAAGAAGTTGGTCTACCGTAGCATCTTCAATGTTCTCTTTCACATTTGTAACAGATTCTTTCCCATCTTCTATAACTTCTTGTTTAGGATACTTAACTGTTAATATATAGTTCATCCAATTATTCCTCCTTAAATTTAACACAATTTATATTATACATATCTTTTTATCTATTTACAATAGTGTAAAATTAGTTTTAATAAATTTACGATTATTATTATAATATATTGAGTGAATATTTTTCAAATTTTCAGAAACATCTGAAAATGATGAATACATAATCTTGACATTTTTATGCAAAGTTTATATAATAAGAATCATAATTTAAAAAAAGGAGGTCATTGCACATGAAAATAATTGCAATTTCAACAAGAAGTGTCGATTACAAATCAGATGCAGGTATAGCTAAAAGACGTTTATACATTAATGGTTATTTTTCAGAAATAGCAGAAAAAGCTGGCTTTATTTTATTCCCAGTTTGTTCTGATAATGGATTAGAGGAAATTGCAGCCATGTGTAGTGGCTTGATAATTGCTGGAAGAGATAGGGACATAAATCCTAAGTATTATGGAGAAGAGCCTTTAGAGGGCTTAGAATACCCAGAGGATCTCTATGAAGATAAGTTAGACTTTAGACTTATTGAGCTTTTCGAAAAAAGTAATAAGCCTATCTTAGGTATATGTAGCGGATTACAGAGTTTAAATATATACCACGGAGGTACTTTAAAACAGCATATAGATGAGCATACAAGTAAAGAACACTTAGTCCGTCATAATATTGATATTGAAGAAGGTTCATTTGTTCATAGTTTATATGGAAGTAAAACAGAAGTTAATTCAATACATCACCAGGCAATTAATAAAGTAGCTGATGGTTTTAAAGTTACAGCAGTAGCAGAGGATGGTAATATTGAAGCGATAGAGAAGGGGAATCTTATTGGAGTGCAATGGCACCCAGAAGTAGACTATGAAATAGATACCTTTAAAAAATTCCTTGACCTATGTGAATAATAATAATAAAGTTTTTAATCAATATAAAAATAAAGAATATCCTATCAAAATAGTTGACTAATATCTAAAATGATGGTAAACTATTCTTTGTGTAAAATAATAGCAGTGGATTAATTGTTATTGCCTCTATGTTATACATTTTTTAATGTGGCAACTCGTAGCCTATGCTGCTAGGCGAAGTTCCAGTTTTATAACATATACAACAACGATAATCGTGCTTTTTGTTTTCACAACAATAAAAACAAAAAGATAAAAGGAGGAGCACATAATGGCTCGTTTTACAGGTTCAACTTGGAAAAAATCTCGTCGTTTAGGAATTTCACTAAGCGGTACTGGTAAGGAGTTAGCAAAACGTCCTTACGCACCAGGACAACATGGTCCTAACTTAAGAAAAAAACTATCTGAGTATGGTTTACAATTACAAGAAAAACAAAAACTTCGTTACCTACACGGTATGAACGAAAAACAATTCCGTAAATTATTTGATAAAGCTGGTAAATTACAAGGTCTTCACGGGGAAAACTTCATGGCATTACTTGCTACACGTTTAGATTCTGTAGTATACAGCTTAGGTTTAGCTAGAACTAACCGTCAAGCTAGACAATTAGTAAACCACGGACACGTTCTTGTAGATGGTAAAAAAGTAGACATCGCTTCTTACGCTGTTAAACCAGGTCAAGTAGTTTCAGTAAGAGAAAAATCTAGAAACCTTGAAATCATTAAAGAAGCTGTTGAAATCACTAACTTCGTACCTGAGTACTTAACTTTTGATGCTGATAAATTAGAAGGATCATTAGTAAGACTTCCAGAAAGAAGTGAATTACACCCAGAAATCAACGAACAACTTATCGTTGAGTACTACAGCCGTTAATAAGACAAAGCCCTTTAAACTAACGTTTAAGGGGCTTGTTTTTATTTTTGAGTAAAATCTGCGTATAAAAATTAGAAAAATATTTTATTGAATTCTTCAAAATTTAGAACTGATGAGAAAGGGGCATGAGCTTTAAATTCATGATTCTTTATTTTTAATAGATATTAAGTTCTTAATTCCACATTTATTATGACGATTATAATTTTATTAAAATAATATAATATTTTATTAAGGTAATTCATAGTATCATTTTTTCTTTACTTACATAAGTGAAGTGTTTATTAGCAATATTTCTGTAATTATGATATAATTAATAAATATTATTAATAGCGAATAATATTTATTTTAAAATAGGAGGATATTATGAACGTTTTTAGAAAAAAATCAATTGACTCTATTTTAGCAGAGTCAAGAAATAAGACGTTAAATCCCACGATGAAGACTATGGATTTAGTTCTATTTGGTATTGGGGCTATTATTGGATCAGGTATCTTAGTATTAACTGGTAAGGCTTCAGCAGAAGCAGGACCAGCAGTTGTATTTTCTTTCCTAATTGCAGGATTAGCTTGTTGTTTAGCGGCGTTATGTTATGCTGAACTAGCTTCTACAATTCCTTCAAGTGGTAGTACATATACTTATTTATATGTATCAGTTGGTGAAATTGTAGCGTATGTGATAGGTTGGGTATTAATAGGTGGATATGTTCTTACCGCCGCGACAGTAGCGAATGGTTGGTCAAGTTACTTCTCACGTCTATTAGCAGGTTTAGGTATAGAAATTCCTAAAGAATTTTATACATTACCAGCTGCTGGAGGATATGGTAACATTCCAGCGATTATCATTGTATTATTAATTACTTTTATCTTATCAAAAGGTACTTCAAGTAGTAAACTTGTAAACAACCTTATGGTAGCTGCAAAAGTAGGGATTGTAGTTTTATTCATCGTGGTTGGTGTATTTTATGTAGAACCAACAAACTGGACAAACAACTTTGCACCATCAGGATTTTCAGGTGTTATGTTAGCTGCAACTACAGTATTCTTTGCATACCTAGGATTTGATGCGATTTCTACTTCAGCAGAAGAAACAATTAATCCAGAAAAAGCTTTACCAAAAGCTATTATTATTACAATGTTAATTTGTACAGCATTCTATATTTTAGTATGTTTAGTACTTACTGGAGTTGTTCAATATAATAGACTAGGAACTGGTGATGCCTTAGCATTCGTACTAGAAGAAGTAGGGCAAAACAAAGTAGCAGGTATCGTATCTCTTGGAGCAGTAATTGGTCTTATGGCTGGTATTTTATCATTTCTGTATGCAGGTATCCGTATTACATATACAATCGCACGTGATGGTTTATTACCAAAAGGATTAACAAAAGTTAATTCAAGCCAAGTACCAAGTACAGTAACATGGGGATTAGGAATTTTAACAGCATTATTAGCAGGATTCTTACCATTAGGAAAACTAGCTGACCTTGCTAACGTAGCGTCAATTATTGCTTTTGCATTAGTAAGTTATACAACTATCGTATTCTATAAAAAATTCCCAGACTTAAAACGTGGATTTAGAGTACCAGGTATGCCAATTTTACCAATTATTTCTATTATCTTATTTGCCGCGTTACTATATAGTGTAACATTAACAACATGGATTATCTTTGTTGTTTGGGTTATCGTAGGTATGATCGTATACTTCACGTTCTCATATAAAAACAGTAAGTTAAAATAGTATAGAAATAACATAAAAATCTGGTTCAATATTTAAAAATCAAAAAGAATCGTGAGAGAAAAGCTCATGATTCTTTATTTTTTTGCATTATAAACGTATTAGTTATATGTTACAAAAATAATGTTTATTAATTATCTTTATAAAGTGATAACAAAAAATATAATGATATGATAAAAATTTATTTTGAAGAATATAACGTTTATAATATATTACTATCGATTAATCATAGAAAAAAAGAAAATTTAATAAATAGTTAGTTATAACACATAGATAAAAATTGTATTATCGAAATTCTGTAATTTTCAATATTCAATAAATAGTTAGAGATGAAGAGCATAATTAATTAATTTTTTATAAAAGTTTTACTGGATGAGAAAAATAATAAATACTAAGCAAATAATTTTTTATATGTTAAATTGTGTAATGATAAAAATAGTTATAGTATAATCATACAACAGCTATATTTGAAAAGTAAAACAGCTGTTTTTCAAATTTCTTTTCTAAGAAAGAATTAACACTTATTTTCAAAAAAATTAATATTGAATTATTTTAAGAAAGTTTAATTTATCAGGTTATACAGGGTTTACATAGTAAAAAAATAAAGAAAATATTTTCACTAAAACTTTCAATGGAAAAACGCTTTCATTATTAAAAGATCTGTGTTATTATATAAGTACAGAAAAAAATTAGGAGGTAAGGGAAATGATTATCGGAGTACCAACTGAAATAAAAAACAATGAAAGTAGAGTGTCAGCTATACCGGGAGTAGTACATGAATTAGTACTAGATGGCCACACTGTATATGTAGAAAAAGGAGCAGGATTAGCTTCAGGTATTTCAGATGCTGAATATGAAGAGGCAGGTGCTGTTTTACTTGAGAAAGCAGAAGATGTATGGAATAAATCAGATTTAATCTATAAAGTAAAAGAACCAGTACCATCTGAGTATAAATATTTTAGAAAAGGGTTAATTATTTATACTTATCTACACTTAGCTGCTGATCCTGAATTAACAAAAGAAATGGTAGATAAAGGGACTATCGGTATTGCTTTTGAAACAGTAAAAGTGGGAAAAGGACTACCATTACTTAGACCAATGAGTGAAATCGCGGGTAGAATGGCTGTGCAAGAAGGAACAAGATTCTTATCGAAAGTTCAAGGTGGTAAAGGTATCTTATTACAAGGTGTTCCAGGAGTTCAACCAGGGCATGTTGTTATTATTGGTGCAGGTGTAGCAGGTACTGCTGCGGCAACAGCTGCTGTAGGACTTGGAGCTCGTGTAACAATGATTGATGTAAACTTAGATGCGTTAACAGAGTTATCACATATTTTCGGTGGTAAAATTGAAACTCTTTACTCTAATAAATTCAATATT
The DNA here is from genome assembly GCF_041433745.1 of Gemella sp. 27098_8_149. Lineage (NCBI taxonomy): Bacteria > Bacillati > Bacillota > Bacilli > Caryophanales > Gemellaceae > Gemella > Gemella sp. 27098_8_149. The sequence continues at coordinate 37,832 of NZ_JAPWCB010000007.1, forward strand.
GCAAATGCTATTAAATCAGCAGATTTAGTAGTAAGTACAGTATTAATACCAGGAGCAAAAGCACCTAAATTAGTAACTAAAGAAATGGTTAAAGATATGCCAGATGGTGGTGTAATCGTTGACGTAGCGATTGACCAAGGTGGTACAACAGAATACACTGAAGGACGTCCAACAAGTCATGATAATCCAATCTTCGTTGAAGAAGGAGTATTACACTACTCGGTAGCTAATATTCCAGGAGCAGTAGCACAAACATCTACTTATGCATTATGTAATGCAACTGCTAAATACGTTAAAGTTATTGCTAAATTGGGAGTTAAAGAAGCTGTATCAAAATTCCCAGAATTAGTTCCTGGAGTTAACGTAGCGAATGGAAAAGTTACATTCAAAGCTGTAGCTGATGATTTAGGTTATGAGTATACTCCAGTAGAGCAAGCTTTGTAATATAATAGTTGAAATTAAAAATATGAAATAGTCGAAAATTTGTATAAATAGAGTGCTCTATCTGTTATAGAGCACTCACTTATTTTATAAAGGGTGTATTGTAGAAAAATTATAATACGAAAAACAGAAAAATAGTAATATATTTATTGTTAAATCACAAAGTGGCTTACATATACCTAAGTAACTGTAGTAAAAGGTTTACAACTATGCTATAATTTAATTAAAGAATATTAGTAGGGAGAATATTTAAAAAATTAGGAGGATTTATTATGAGTATTTTAAGAAAAAAATCAGTTGAATCTATTTTAGCAGAAGCTAGAAGTAAAACTTTAGCTCCTACGATGAGAACGATGGACTTAATTCTATTCGGGATCGGGGCAATTATAGGATCAGGGATTCTAGTATTAACTGGTAAGGCTTCAGCAGAAGCTGGACCAGCCGTAATCTTTTCATTCTTGATCGCAGGGGTTGCCTGTTGTTTAGCGGCACTTTGTTATGCGGAACTAGCTTCAACAATTCCATCAAGTGGTAGTACATATACATATTTATATGTATCAATTGGTGAAATTGTAGCTTATATTATAGGTTGGGTATTAATTGGAGGATATGTTCTTTCTGCAGCCACTGTATCAAATGGTTGGTCAAGTTACTTCTCTCGTCTACTGGCAGGTCTTGGTGTAGAACTCCCTAAAGTATATTACACATTACCGTCAGATGGAGGATATGGTAACATTCCAGCTATCGTAATTGTATTATTAATTACATTCTTACTATCAAGAGGTACATCAAGTAGTAAACTTGTAAATAACCTTATGGTAGCTGCAAAAGTTGGTATCGTAATCCTATTCATCGTTGTTGGATCATTCTATGTTGAACCAACACACTGGACAAACAATTTTGCACCTACAGGTTTCTCAGGGGTAATGTTAGCAGCCACTACAGTATTCTTTGCTTATCTTGGATTTGATGCAATTTCTACTTCAGCAGAAGAAACAATCAATCCAGAAAAAGCCTTACCAAAAGCTATCATTGTCACTATGATCGTATGTACTGCATTCTATATCTTAGTATGTCTAGTGTTAACAGGGGTTGTTGAATATAACCGTCTTGGAGCAGGGGATGCATTAGTATTCGTACTTGAAGAAGTAGGTCAAAATAAAGTTGCCGGTATTGTTTCTCTAGGGGCAGTAATCGGACTTATGGCTGGTATCTTGTCATTCATGTATGCAGGTATTCGTATCGCTTATACAATCGCACGTGATGGATTATTACCAAAAGTATTCACTAAAGTTAATGACAACAAAGTACCAAGTACAGTTACATGGTCTTTAGGATGCTTAACTGCAGTATTAGCTGGGTTCTTACCATTAGGAAAATTAGCAGAACTTGCTAACGTAGCTTCTATCATCGCATTCGCATTAGTAAGTTACACTACTATCGTATTCTACAAAAAATTCCCAGATGTAAAACGTGGATTTAGAGTACCAGGTATGCCAGTATTACCAATTATCTCAATTGTATTATTCGCAGCTTTACTATACAGTGTTACATTAACTTCATGGATTATCTTCTTCGTATGGGTAATCGTAGGATTAATCGTATACTTCACATATTCATATAAACATAGTAAAATTGAATAGAATGTTAAAAATAAACCGACTATAGCCATTTGGTTATAGTCGGTTTTTTATGTTCAAAATTATAACATATATAGTAATAAATTTTTTATAAATTATGTATTTGACCAGAGATTTCTTTTGTTACTTTTTGCTTTGTTTTGAGCTTTTTTATACTTATCTAAGTATCTTGTATCAGGTGGTTTTACATATTTTATTTCAGCCAGACCTGCCAGTAATAACTCTTCTTGAATATTTTTTCCATCTGCATAAACATAACATAATGCTCTATGATATTTGTCTTCTTTCTCATAAACATCAAATTCGATTTCAACATCTTTAGCATTAGATAATAATTTTCCATTTAGTTCACTAGCTTCCGGTCCATATTTCTGAACCTCAACACCAGGTTTGACGGTTTCTGGTGTATCAATTAATAAATATCTTACTTTCAATTCTTTGTTGTTGAAGTTAACTATAATAGTATCGCCATCAACTTTTTTTATAAATTTAACTTTATACTTAGTCTTATCTCCCTTGATAAAAACTTCATTGATAGTTGCTTCTTTATAACTTTCACCAGTATGATTAATTATCAAAGCGATAACTAAAAATATTGCCGTGAATAAACTAAAGAAAATAATAAAAACCTTTTTATTCATAATGATTCCCCCTTAATATTAATTTTAACACTTTTGAAGATTGGGATAAAGTTATAAAATAGCAATATTAATAAAATTTAATGGTATTTATTCAGATTTATAAAAGATGGAAAAAATACTTTACATTACTTTCAATATTTACAGTATTTATGGTAAAATAAGATATGAAAGTGTTTTTATACACGTAATAAAATTTCTGTGAAGGAAAAGGACATATGGTTAATAAAACATGGTATCTTGGTTTAGATATTGGTTCTGCGAGTGTAGGTTGGGCAGCGACCGATACTGAGTATAAAATAATTAGAAAAAATAAAAAAAGATTATGGGGAGTTAGATTATTCGAAGAAGCTACAACAGCAGAAGACCGTCGCGGATATCGTTCTAGTAGAAGGAGACTTGCTAGAAGAAAATGGCGTTTAAATCTTCTTGAGGAGTTATTCGCTACTGAAGTAAAAAAAGTTGATGAAAATTTCTTCTTGAGATTAAAAGAAAGTCAATACCATTATGAAGATAAAACTCATAAGGTTCCTTATGCGATTTTTAATGATAAAGATTATACAGATAAAGATTATTATAAAGATTATCCAACAATATATCATTTAAGATCAAAACTTATGACTGAAAAAAATCCTGATATTAGAAAGGTATTTTTAGCTATACACCATATACTTAAGAATAGAGGTCACTTTTTACTACAGGGTCAAAGTTTTAAAGATGGTAATTTAAACAATTTGATTAAAGAATTATTAGAACTTGATATACTTCATGTAGGATTTGAAGTAACAGAAGAAGTTGTTGGTAAAATTGCGGATATTTCATTAGAGAAAAAAACTTTAACAGACAAGGTAAATGATCTTAAGAAACTTTATCCAAAAGAAAAACAATTATTAGAAGTATTTAGATTAATTTTTGGTGGGAAAACCTCGCTGGATAAATTATTCGCAATAGACGAGTATAAAGAATTAGATGCAGCTATAAAATCTGTATCATTTAAAGAGAAAATTTATGAAGAAGTTCGTCATGATTATGAACAAGTACTATCAAATTATATAGAGCTTCTTGATTTAGCTAAGCTAGTTTATGACAGCATTATTTTGTCAGATATTAAAAAAGAAGGAAAAACACTATCAGAATCAAAAGTAGAACTTTATGAAAAACATAGAGAGGATTTATTAAAATTAAAAAATCTTGTGAAAAATGATTCTAAATTAGTTGATGATAAGAAAGTGGAATTGTATGCTTCGATATTTAAAGAAGATAAAGATAAAGGTACTAACTACGTAAATTATATTCGTAAGAGTGAAGAAGGTAAAGGGTGTAATTACGAAGACTTCAAGAAATTCCTAGTTAAAGAATTAGCAAAATTAGAAGAAAGTTCAGTTAAGGTTGAAATAATTAAAGATTTAGAATTAGAGCAGTTCTTGCCACTACAAAGAACAAAAGATAATTCAGTTGTACCTTATCAAATTCATAAAGAAGAATTGGTGAAAATATTAGATAATGCAGTTATATATCATAACTTTTTAGATGAAAAAGATGAAAGTGGCTATAGTATAAGAGAAAAAGTCATTCAATTATTAGAATTCAGAATACCTTACTATGTTGGTCCTCTTAACTCTAGTAAAAAAGCTAAGGAAGGTGGCTTTGCATGGTCTGTGAGAAATAAAGGATATGAAGATACACCAGTAACACCATGGAACTATAGTAAAGTTATAGATGAAAGTGCAAGTGCAGAGAAATTTATTACAAACTTAACTAACAAATGTACATATCTAAAAGGAGAGGATGTACTTCCAAAAAGTTCATTACTTTACTCTGAATTTGCATTATTAAATGAGTTGAATGCACTTAAATACGATGGTAATAGAATTAGTCTTGAAGCTAGAAATACAATTATAGAGAAACTGTTTAAACAACAAGGGAAAAAAGTAACAAAAACTAGTATAAAAAATCTCCTTAAAGCAGAAGGTTATATAGATGGTAAAGGTGAAATCACAGGTATAGATATTACTGTGAAAAATGATCTTAAGTCTTATAGAGATTTCAAGAAAATCCTAGGGAACAAGTTTAACTCTGAACATGTAGAAAATATAATTCTTTGGATTACATTATACGGAGAATCTAGAAAACTAATAAAAGCAAAAATCGAATCTGTTTATGGAGATGTTTATTCTAAGGATGAAATTACAAAAATGTCTAGATTAGTTTATAAGGATTGGGGAAGATTCTCAAGAAAACTATTGACAGAATTAGTTAGTAAAAAAGTGTACAATGAAGAAACAGGAGAATGTTTAAACATCATTGGAGCAATGCGTCTGAATAATATTCTATTTATGGAATTATTGGCAGATAGATTCGATTACTCACAACAAATAGTCGAATTCAATAAAGAACTTCAAGGAGATGTAACAGAAATTACACCAGAAATCTTAGATGATTTATATGTATCACCAGCTGTTAAACGTTCTATTTGGCAAACTGTTAGAATAGTAGAAGAACTTAAGAAGATTATAGGTAGTGCACCTGCAAAAATCTTTGTAGAGACAACTAGATCTAACCAAGGGAAGAAAGAACCAACAGATTCTCGTAAAAAACAATTAGAACTTGCTTATAAAGCCGTAAAAAAAGATGTAAAAGAGCTAGAAAAAGAAATTGAAGAGTTAAAGTTTGATACATTGAACAATAGACTAGGCGCTGAAGAACCGTCTAAGCTAAAAGCGAAAAAACTATATCTATATTATACTCAGTTAGGAAGATGTATGTATAGTGGAGAATCAATTATAATTAGTGAATTATATGACAATAATAAATATGATATAGATCACATCTACCCTCAGGCAAAGATAAAAGACGATAGTTTTACGAATACAGTATTGGTAAAAAGGGATCGTAATGCTAAGAAAGAAGATAGATACCCTTTAAGTTCAGATATTCAAACACCTAACAATAGAAGATTCTGGAAATTCTTAAAAGAAAAAGGATTGATTACTGATGAAAAATATAATAGATTAGTTAGAACAGAAGAGTTTTCTGATGAAGAGTTAAGTGGTTTCATAGCACGACAATTAGTAGAGACATCTCAATCTGTAAAAGCAGTAGCTAGTATCTTAGGAGAATTAAATCCGGAAACTTCAATCTGTTACTCTAAAGCAGAAAATGTATCTAGCTTTAGACAAAACTTTGGGAAAATTAAAAAAGGTAATAGAGATTCAAAAAACAATGATCAGTTAATAAAAGTACGTGAAATCAACGATTATCACCATGCGAAAGATGCTTATCTAAATATAGTGGTAGGAAATGTCTATGATACTAAGTTTACGCGTAACGTATTTAATTTTATTAAATATAAAAAAGATGGAAGAAAATATTCACTTAATAAGGTATTCTATGAAAATGTTAGTGATTCAAAAACAGTAGCTTGGGAAATGGATAAAACAATTTATCAAGTAGAAAAAGTTATGGATAATAATAGTATCTTGGTAACAAGAAGAACATCTGAACAAAAAGGTGGGTTATTCGATGCTACAGTTTATAAAGCAAAAGTTGCAGCAAAAGCTAAAGATGGAGTATATTATCCATTAAAAACTTCTAATTCTGTAGTGAAAGATGTTACTAAGTATGGTGGATTTACAAAAATTAAAATAGCGTATTATTCTATTTTTGAATATGTACTTGTAAATAAAAAAGGTGAAGAGAAAATAACAAGAATTATTCCAATCCCAATTTATATCTCGCAAAATATTAAAGATGATAATACACTATTAGAATTCGGTAAAACTCAAATTAATTTAAAATCTTCTGAAAATATTAAAGACCTTAAGTTGAAATATAGAAAGTTATGTATTGGTGATTTAGTTAAAATAAATAATTTCTTTAATTTTATAGGTGGTAAGACAAATGACAGTTTTGTATATGATGGAGCAACGCAAGTAGTCCTAGACAATGATAGTGAAAAATATATAAAAAATCTATCAAAATATCAAAATTGGAAAAAAGAAAATAAAGATGGTGAATTGTGGGAAAGTATTACTGAGGAAAAAAATATAGAGCTGTATAATAAACTGGTTGAAAAGATGAATTCAGGAATTTTCACTAAGAAAAAACCAAATAAATTCAATGAATTAAATAGTGAAGAGATTAGAAATAACTTTATTAAAATTAGTGTAGATGAGCAAGCTAAAGTATTATTAGAAGTGTTGAATTTATTAACTAATAAAAAATCTACATTTGATTTGAAAGTTATAAAAATGACTGCTGCAAGAGGAATAGCGAGTTTCAATTTAACAAATCAAAATCAATTCTCAATAATTGAACAATCAGCTACAGGATTCTATGAAAAAGAAATAACAATAATAGGGGATAAAGGGAATGACATGGAGAACAATAATAGTTAGAGATAGGGCGAAGCTGGATTATAGCTTGAATTTCCTAACTGTAAGAAAAGAAGCGGAGACTAGAAAAGTTAGTCTTAGCGAAATATACATGATCATTATTGAAAGCACAGCGGTATCTATTACCGCCGTGCTTTTAAATGAACTCATGAAAAATAAAATTAAGGTAATCTTTTGTGATGAAAAAAGAAATCCTAGCTCGGAATTAATACCGTACTATGGAACCCATGATACAAGTCTAAAGTATAAAAATCAGTTAGAATGGTCTATCGAGAGTAAAGAACGAATATGGACAAGAATAGTATATGAAAAAATTAATAATCAAATGTTGTTGCTGAAGAAATTAGGAAAAGCAGAGTATAAGCTATTAGAACAATATCTTACGGAACTAGAGTGGAATGACAGCAGTAATAGAGAAGGGCATGCGGCTAAAGTTTACTTTAACGCAATGTTTGGTATGGATTTTAGTAGAAATAAAGAGTGTTTTACGAATGCTGCATTAGATTATGGTTATTCAATTATACTTTCTGCATTTAATAGAGAAATTGTATCGTGTGGATATTTTACCCAATTAGGATTATGTCACAGAAATCCATATAATAAATTTAATCTAGCCAGTGATTTTATGGAACCTTTCAGAATATTAGTAGATGAAACAGTATCTAGTTTAGATGCTGATGAATTTACTAAAAATCATAAAAACTTATTAGTTAATATTTTAAATAACACAGTTGAAATTGATGACAAAGAACAAACAGTAGCCAATGCAATTAAAATATATGTTCGTAGTTTGTTTACTGCACTAAAAGAAAATGATTTAGAATATATAAAGATGTATAAGTATGAGTTATAGATTTATGAGGGTTTTAGTAATGTTCGATCTTCCTACAGAAACATCTCTTCAAAGAAAAAATTATAGAAAATTTAGAAAAACACTAATAAAAAATGGATTTATCATGATGCAAGAATCTGTTTATGTTAAGTTAGCGATGAATCAAGGGAGTGCTGAATTAATTGTGAAGAGTATTCGAAAAATGTGTCCGGATGAAGGGATAGTTCAAGTATTACAGATTACTGAGAAACAGTTCTCTAAGATAGAGTTTTTAGTAGGAGAGAGTCAGACTGAATATGTAGATAATGATGAAAGGTTATTAGAATTATGAAGATTATTAATAAAAACTGGCAGAGAAAAATAGAAATAGAAGATAATATTATATATACATTAGTTTTTGAAAATAAAAAGTATTATAGAGAAAATATAATTGAATTAATCAGTCAATATAAGGGTAACGAGGGGAGTTACATTTTATCAAATGATAATAAAGAAATGTCTTTTGATAAGAATAGTTACATTATTACAGATATATTTAATATAGACATAAATAATAAAAAAGTACTAACAAAAATATATAACTCTTTACTTAAAGAAATAGTAGAGGATATTTCTAGTTATAATGAATTAACAACAAATATTAGAGTATATTTTGAAAAATTAATATTTAATAGTTCTTTAGAAATCGAACAAGGTGAAGAGATAGATATGTCATCCTTATTAAAACTTGGAGATTTCAAAGTTCATGTTGAAAACGATGATATTTTAGAAAAATTTATAAAGTTCTTAAAAGTATTAACAGAACTATGTGGTTGTAAAATTATTTTTGTAGTCGGACTTCATAACGTTTTCACAAAAGATGAAATAATAGAAATTTATAAAGAAGTATGTTTGAACAAAATAAATATTAAAAATATAGAGTATCAACAATTTAGTAATCAGTCTAATGAGAATTATAAAGAAATAGTTTATATATTTGATAAAGATAATTGCGAACTATAGTATTGCATTTTTGCGAAAATACTTGTATAATATAGGTAGATTCAAAATTTACATTCAAGTTCAAATAAAGATTTTATCTAAATTGCCTTCGGGCCTGGATCGGTGTCGGTCCATTTTTTTATACCCAAATTCAAAATTTCTACTCCAAATCTCAATTTGAGGTTTGAGAGATATGTAAATTTTGAATTCTACAAAACATTGGAGCGGTTTTTGGAACGCTAACGTTGGTTTGAGAGATATGTAAATTTTGAATTCTACAAAACTTAGAAAACAGACACTATATTTCAGATGTTGTTTGAGAGATATGTAAATTTTGAATTCTACAAAACATACATAAACAAATATAAATTCAAATGTAAGTTTGAGAGATATGTAAATTTTGAATTCTACAAAACCCTGATGGGACAACTACGTTACGAACATCTAGTTTGAGAGATATGTAAATTTTGAATTCTACAAAACACGGAGTTATTTCAAACGTATGGATATATTGTTTGAGAGATATGTAAATTTTGAATTCTACAAAACGGTGTAGGTCGTCCATATCAGTCCAAAATGGTTTGAGAGATATGTAAATTTTGAATTCTACAAAACCAAAATTATTTGAAAGGTACGCATTAGTTGGTTTGAGAGATATGTAAATTTTGAATTCTACAAAACTTATTCGCTGGAGAAACTGGACTTACTCTTGTTTGAGAGATATGTAAATTTTGAATTCTACAAAACTGAAAAATCGGGAGTACATTTTAATACGATAGTTTGAGAGATATGTAAATTTTGAATTCTACAAAACCCCTATCAATACATATTGAATAGAACTCTGGTTTGAGAGATATGTAAATTTTGAATTCTACAAAACCATTTGAAGACGGTGAAAGCAATGACTAGAGTTTGAGAGATATGTAAATTTTGAATTCTACAAAACCATACTCAGATAAATCTTGATGTGTTGTTAGTTTGAGAGATATGTAAATTTTGAATTCTACAAAACTACACGGAAAAGAACGCAGTGATGTTTGATGTTTGAGAGATATGTAAATTTTGAATTCTACAAAACTTTTGAAATTTAAATTCACGTACTAGTTTGTTTGAGAGATATGTAAATTTTGAATTCTACAAAACTATCTGAAGCACTGTAAATAGTCTTGGTGGGTTTGAGAGATATGTAAATTTTGTGATTATACTATAAGATTATTGATGAGATAACATTGAGTGTTATTTGATCTATAATCTTATTTTTGTTTACATAAATGCGGATGATTATAAAACTAAGTACAAAAAAGCATTTACGTTAATCTTAATAAACGTAAATGCTTTTTAACATTCTCTTACTTCGTTATTTCTTCAATTATCGTTTCTAACTTCATAGATCGGCTTGCTTTGAATAAGATAACTTCGTTTTTGTGCTTGTTATTCTTTAGATATTCACTAACTTCTGCTGTAGTAGGGAAGTGTAGTGTTTTAATTTTGTCGTTTTTAATTTGTTTAGTAATGTTTTCTGCTAGTTCACCAACGCTGATTACTAAGTCAATATCGTTTGTATTTTCAGAAATATACTCCCCAACTTCAGCGTGATAGCTAACTTCGTTAGGTCCTAGTTCGAACATACTTCCTAATACAAGTGTTTTATAATCGAAGTCGTCATAACTACTTACTACATCAACACCAGCTTTCATAGAAGTAGGGCTGGCGTTATATGCATCGTTGATTATTAGTGAATCCTCTTTGTAAGGAATACTTTGTAGACGCATGCCTGTTATTTCCACAGTATTTTCAATAGCTTTGCGGATTTCTTCGTTAGTTAATCCGATTTTACTTGCGATTGCTGTAGCAAACATAATGTTATATAGATTATGTTTTCCTTTTAATTTTGTGAAGTATTGTTCATCACTTATATTAAGTTTGAAATCAATTTTATCACGTGTAATTGTGTAGTTTTCTAATATAATATCGTTATAGCTGTTCTCACCACATGATGTTGCATTGATTTTTGAAGAATCTACTAATGTTTTTAGAAGAACTTCATCTCCATTATAGACGAAGTATCCGTCTTTCTTCATACCATTAGTAATTTCAAATTTAGCCTTAGCAATTCCTTCGCGTGATTTGAAGAATTCAATGTGACTTTCACCGATATTAGTAATTACTGTATAATCAGGTTCAACTAACTTAGATAAAAAGTCAAGTTGTCCAAAACCATCAGCTCCCATCTCAAGAACTAGTATTTCACTATCTTCAGGCGCAGCAAGAATTGTAATTGGCACACCAAGTTCGTTGTTAAAGTTCCCTTGTGTTTTGTGAACTTTATATTTTGTTGATAATACACTTGTAATAATATCTTTAGTAGTAGTCTTACCGTTACTACCTGTGATTGCGATAGTTTTGGCATTTAAACTTTCTAAATAGTGTTTCGCTAGAGTTTGAATTGCTTCGTAACTATCATCAACGTAGATAATATTATTATCAGAAACAAAGTCATCTTTTAATGATAAACTTGCTGCAGCACCTTTTTCAAAGGCACTTTCTAAATAGTTGTGACCATCGACATTTTCACCTAAGAAGGGAATAAATAAGTCACCTTGTTTAACTTTTCTACTATCAATAGCGATACCAGTAATTTCTACATTGCTAGTAATATTTGCTTTTTTTGCATTTAATATTTTTTCTAAATCTGTAACTAAATATTTCATGGTTAATCCTATTCTTCAGTTAATAAGTTTTTACGATCTTCGTAACGTACTACAGCTAGTGCGAATAGTTCTTCGATAATTTCTGAATAACTCACGTTCATATTTGCCCATAGAGAAGGGAACATTGAGAATGGAGTGAATCCAGGCATTGTGTTTACTTCGTTAATGAAGATTTCTCCTTCTTTAGTATAGAAGAAGTCAGCACGTACTAATCCTGATCCGCTGATTGCACGGAATGCAGTTGCTGCCATTTCTCTGAATTTAGGATATAGAGTAGTATCGATTGGAGCTGGAATATCCATACGAGATTGTCCATCTGTGTATTTAGTTTCATAATCGTAGAATTCTGTTGAAGAAATATTTACGATTTCACCTGGATCTGTAGTCTTAACTTCGTTGTAACCAAGAACGGCAACTTCGATTTCTTTAGCACCTACAGCACCTTGCTCAACAACGATTTTTTTGTCGAATTTAAGAGCTTCTTGGATACCTTTTACTAATTCAGCTTCATCGTTACAACGGCTAATACCAACTGAAGAACCTAAGTTCGCAGGTTTAACGAATACAGGGTATTTAAGATTTTCATTAATTTCAGCGATAAGTGCTTCTTTTTTGTTTTTCCAAGTATATTCGATAAAGTGAACGTATGGAAGTTGTGGAAGGTTGTAAGCAGCGAATAATTGCTTCATAACTACTTTATCCATACCAGCTGCACTTGAAAGTACGTTGTTACCAACATAAGCGATATCCATAATTTCTAGTAATCCTTGGATTGTTCCATCTTCACCGTTTGGCCCATGAAGAACAGGGAAGACGATATCGAATTTACGTCCATCTTCAAATAATAATCCACTGATATCGTTGTCAAAGTTAGAAAAAATTAAATCATGTTGATCAGTTACTTCTGATGTAATTTTTTCACCACGTGCCCAGTTACCTTCTAATGAAATAAAGATAGGGAATACGTTGTATTTTTCTTTGTCTATTGCGTTAATAATTGATTTCGCTGTTAAAAGTGATACTGAGTGTTCAGCGCTTTTACCACCGTATACAATTCCAATATTTTGTTTTGTCATGTTTAAATCTCCTAAGAAATAAAAATTGTTTTTAATTATAATGTATAAATTTCAATATACACATATTTTAATTTAGTTATGATCGAAATTTGTTAATTACGATGCAAAACTAACATACTTTATTATATCATAAAAACTTAAAAGTAGAATAAATTTGTAAGGTTTAATAGAAGAAATTTTATAAAAAATTAAATCTGAAAAAATTATAGAAGCAACTAGTTGTTACAAGTCAAAATAACATAGTTGCTTCTATCAGATCATATTCTATAGTTTATATTTCTCTTTTAATTCTGCGATAGTATCACGAAGTTTTGCAGCTTGCTCGAACTCGAATTTTTCTGCAGCGGCGAACATTTGTTGTTCTAATTCTGCTAAGTGTTCCTCGATATTATCATCGTTGATATTTGCAGTTTCTTCAATTTCAACAATATCTTCATCAACCACTTCTTTCTTAGCACTGATAGAATCACGGATATCTTTAATAATTGTTTGTGGGGTAATACCATGCTCTTCGTTATATGCCATTTGAATTTCACGACGACGGTTTGTTTCATCAATCGCTTTTCTCATACTTCGAGTAATATTATCTGCATACATTATTACACGACCATTCGCATTACGTGCGGCACGTCCAATAGTTTGAAGAAGAGCTTTATCTCCACGTAAAAATCCTTCTTTATCAGCATCTAAAATAGCGACAAGTGATACTTCAGGAATATCTAAACCTTCACGAAGTAAGTTGATACCTATTAGTATATCGAATTTACCAAGTCGAAGATTTCTAATTATTTCGGTACGTTCTAATGTTTTAATATCAGAGTGTAGGTATTCTACTTTTAGACCATTTTCTTTTAGATAAGCTGTTAGAGATTCTGCCATTTTCTTCGTTAGGGTAGTGATTAGTACACGTTCTCCTTTAGCTATAATCTTCTCGGCTTCTTTGGTAATATCGAATACTTGGTCACTAACAGGTCGAATGTCGATAATTGGATCTAGTAGACCTGTAGGACGAATGATTTGTTCAGTAATCTTTGTACTGTTTTCTAACTCGAAATCCCCAGGTGTTGCTGATACGAAAATAGCTTGATTAAGTTTTTTCTCAAATTCTTCGAAGTTTAAAGGACGGTTATCTAACGCTGTCGGTAATCTGAATCCATAATCAACAAGCACTTGTTTACGGGCTCTATCTCCGTTAAACATACCACGAACCTGAGGAAGAGTTACGTGTGATTCATCGACTACTAGTAACCAATCATCTGGGAAGTAATCTAGTAGTGTATATGGCGTACTACCGGGTTCACGAAGTGTAAGATGAAGAGAATAGTTCTCGATACCTGAACAGAATCCCATTTCTTCCATCATTTCAAGGTCGTAGTTAGTACGTTGTTCAAGACGTTGTGCTTCTAAAAGTTTGTTTTCCATATTTAGAACCTTAAGTCTTTCTTCTAGCTCAGCGCGTATTCTCTTAATCGCTTCTTTAGTTTTTTCATCACCAGCAACGAAGTGACTGGCAGGATATATCGCGATATGTTCAAGTTCACTTAGTACTTCACCAGTTAATGGATTAATCTCACGAATACGATCGATTTCATCACCGAACATCTCTATACGAACAGAGTTTTCACTACGAGATGCAGGGAAGATTTCAATTACATCTCCTCGAACTCTAAAATTACCACGAGTAAACTCAATATCATTTCGCATATATTGAATGCTAATTAATTTTTCCATTATTTTATTACGATTGATTTCATCACCAACACGTAATGAAAGTACTAGTGATGAATATTCTTCTGGCGAACCAAGACCGTATATACAGCTGACACTCGATACGATAATAACATCATCACGATCGAATAATGACGATGTAGCACTGTGTCGTAGTTTATCTATCTCATCATTTACTGATGAATCTTTTTCTATATATGTATCTGTAGATGGAACGTATGCCTCAGGTTGAAAGTAATCATAGTATGAAACGAAGTACTCAACACGGTTATTCGGGAAAAATTCTTTAAGCTCATTGTATAATTGACCAGCTAATGTTTTATTATGAGCCAGAACTAGGGTAGGTTTTCCTACATTTTTTACTATATTAGCTATTGTAAATGTCTTACCAGTACCAGTTGCACCAAGTAAAGTTTGATATTTCTCTCCATTATTTAAACCTTCAGTAAGTTCGGCAATCGCATTAATCTGATCACCTTTAGGATCGTACTTACTCTGAAGATCAAAATCAACATGTAATCTATTAATTTCCAAAAAATCCACTCCTTATATAGGTTGTTTTGTGAGTTAATAGTATAAATAATAAAACTCACACAAAAGGTTAATTAATTCTTTCATTAAATATTATAATATAGAAAGGGTAATTGTGAAAGAAAAAGTGATTAGTATAAAATCTTTTAATTGGGTAGATCTGTAGCTGTAGCTTCAAAGAAATTAACCATAAAACACTATATATCAATGGAATAGCTAATATTACTATGGTATAATATTGGTATAGGAGATTCTAATTAATCACATTTGGGAGGTGTGAAATTATGAAAAAAGTTAGACATGAACATGTAAAACCAACAGAAGACTTAGTAGCTAAAAAAATATTCTCAAATACAGAGATAACATCAGCTTTTATTAGCGATATACTAGGGCTTTCGGTTAAATGTTCAAAAATTTTAGACGGGACGCAAATTCATTCAAGCTTCGAGGATGAGATATTACTGTATAATACATCTTTAGACGTTTTAGCTGAATTGGACGATGGTACTCAAGTTATTATAGAAATACAAGTGGCCAAGCAGTTAGAATTTTTAAAAAGATTATGGGTGTATATATGTAATCAAGTGTCAAAAAATATGGATACAATAAGATTACAACTAGGTAGAACTAGTCCTATATATTCAGAGTTAATACCAGTTTATTCAGTTTCGATTTTAGAAAAAAATTATTTTGACGATGATAGAGCAATAAGAAGTTTCAGTCTAAGAGATGATGATACTAATAAACAGCTAAAAGTTGATGTAAAAGGAATACAAGAAAAAAGAAATTTAATTACTATGGCATTTTTAGAACTAAATAAATACAATCCAGACATAAGAGAAAACTATAATAAAAAACGATGGCTAGAATTATTTTCTAATCAGCCGTTTACTCAAAGTCAAGATGAAATAATTGAAAGTGCTGATAGTTTGATGGAGTATAAAAATTGGAGTGAGGAGGAAAAAGCTATGTATGATGAAAAAACAAGGAAATATGATGCATATATAGATTCGTTGCAATATAAGTTTGTGGAAGGTCTAGAGTTAGGACGAAGTGAAGGAATAGAGCAAGGAATAGAAAAAGGACGAAGTGAAGGAATAGAACAAGGGCGAACTGAAGAGCGAGAGAATTCGATAGCGAGATTTATTAAGTATGTAAAACTAGGAGTAATCTCAAAAAAAGACGCATGTCAAGATTTAGGGATGACGGAAAAAGAGCTTGATAAATATTTACAAGCATAGATAAGCCTGTAAAAAAATCTTCGTTGATAATGAGGTGATTTTGAGAAGATGTATGATGAAAAAACAAGGAAATATGATGCATATATAGATTCGTTGCAATATAAGTTTGTGGAAGGTTTAGAGTTAGGACGAAGTGAAGGCATAGAAAAAGGAATAGAACAAGGGCGAACTGAAGGCATAGAAAAAGGAATAGAACAAGGGCGAACTGAAGAGCGAGAGAATTCGATAGATAGATTTATTAAGTATGTAAAATTAGGAGTAATCTCAAAAAAAGATGCCTGTCAAGATCTAGGAATGACAGAAAATGAGTTAGAAAGATATTTATAAAAGATGTGAAGAAGCGGCTAGAAATTGGTTTTAAATTAACCGATTTTCTAAAGTCGCTTTTTAATAATTATGATTTGTTTATTTTGGGGGCTGCCCCAAGAGTACTAGATTTTGAAAATAGTTTACATGAAAACTCATAGCCTCAGCAGTAGACACAATCCAATCAGTTTCGTCTTATGACTCACTTCTTGGTGTGTCCTTGCATACGTTATACGTAAGAATTTTAACGTGTCTTTGGCACTAAAAATTCTAACGTACAACGCAAGTGGTTTATTGATATCTAAATTCGTTCTATAAAAGCTTTTTTTGATATCTAATAACCAGTGCGAGGTTGACTCTAAAAAATCAATTTCTACGAAATCACGATTTTTGAATCACTCCCAATTAATACCATAAATTTAAACATTTCTACTATATTTTATTTTGTTTTTTTCAGTGTATATGTTAAGATAGTATAGTATGAAAAAAGGAGGAAGTAATGGATACACAAAAAATTATATATACTTCACCGAAAAGTGAGAGAATTGATAAATTTTTACAACAAGAATTAACAGATGTTTCTAGAACAAATATCCAGAACTTGATTTCTGAAGGTTATATTAAAGTAGATGGGAATAATATTAAAACTAACTATAAGTTAAAAGAAGGAAATGTTATTACTATCGATTACAAAGAACCTGAAGAGTTAGACGTTGTAAAACAAGATATCCCAGTGGATATTGTCTATGAAGATAATGATTTAATCATTGTAAATAAAGCTAAAGGTATGGTTGTTCACCCATCTGTAGGACATAAAGATGGAACATTAGTTAATGCCTTATTATTCCACAGTGAACTTTCAAGTATTAATGGTACTATCAGACCTGGTATTGTTCACAGAATAGATAAAGATACGTCAGGATTATTAATCGTTGCGAAAAATGATAAAGCACATGTTAAATTATCAGAAATGATCGCGAATAAAGACGTTAAGAGAAAATATTACGCTCTAGTACACGGAAGTATTAAACACGATTACGGGACTATTGATGCGCCAATCGCTCGTAATCCGAAAGAACGTAAAGAAATGGCTATTATCGATGAAGGGAAACCATCTATTACACACTTTAAGGTTATAGATAGATTTGAGAAATATACTCTTATTGAATGTGAATTAGAAACTGGACGTACTCACCAAATCAGGGTACACATGAAATATATTAACCACCCATTAGTAGGGGATCCAGTATATGGGCCAAGAAAAACATTAAATACAAATGGGCAGTCACTTCATTCGAAAAGTATCGAATTTAATCACCCAATTACAGGTGAACACCTGTATTTTGAAACAGAAATTCCAGAGTATATGGTTGAAACAATGTCTAAATTAGATAAATAGAATATTTTATAACATATCACTTCAAATGTTGGTAATTGTTGCCGACTTTGAGGTGATTTTTCACAACGTTAATTCTGTATTAGTATAGATTCATAATTCAAGAATATTTTTTTCTAAAATTAAAAAAATAAAAATTTTAGAAAAAACAGTAACATAATTGTAGAATAAAAAATTAAGATAACTATTAAATTAATCTTGTATACGTTATCACTGTAACCTTGTAATGGCAAAGAATAGATAAGTTAATATACAAGAATTTTGTTAATAACATACATAATTGAAAATTATTAAATAAAATAGTTTATTTTTTCTAAAAAGTGTAGTATTATAATATATATATTAGTAGTTATTTAAGGAGGACAAATAACATGGTATTAGTACCAGCAAAAGACATGCTAGTAAAAGCAAGAAAAGAAGGATATGCAGTAGGGCATTTCAACATCAATAACTTAGAGTGGACAAAAGCTATTTTAGAAGCTTGTGAAGAAGCAAAAAGTCCAGTTATCTTAGGTGTAAGTGAAGGAGCAGTTAAATACATGACTGGTTTCAGAACTGTTGCAGCTATGGTAGAAGCTATGGTTGAAGAAATGAAAATCACAGTTCCTGTTGCATTACACTTAGACCACGGTTCATACGAAGGAACTCAAAAAGCTATCGAAGCTGGATTTAGTTCAGTAATGTTCGACGGATCTCACTACCCATTCGAAGAAAACATTGCTAAATCTAAAGAAATGATCGCTTTAGCTCACTCTAAAGGATTATCAATCGAGTGTGAAGTTGGTTCAATCGGTGGAGAAGAAGATGGAGTTATCGGTTCTGGTGAATTAGCTGATCCAAACGAATGTAAAACAATGGCTGACTTAGGAATTGACTTCTTAGCTGCAGGTATTGGTAACATCCACGGTAAATACCCAGAAAACTGGGCTGGATTAAGCTTTGAAACATTAGAAAAAATTTCTAACATCACAGGTGGAATTCCATTAGTATTACACGGTGGTTCAGGTATCCCAACTGACCAAATCCAAAAAGCTATCTCTCTAGGAGTATCTAAAGTTAACGTTAACACTGAATGTCAATTAGCGTTTGCTGATGCTACACGTAAATACATTGAAGAAGGTGGAGATCAAAAACCTAAAGGTTTCGACCCTCGTAAATTATTAAACCCTGGATTTGAAGCTATTAAAGCTATGGTTCACGAAAAAATCGATATCTTCGGTTCAAGAAACAAAGCATAATAACTACGCAATTTTATAAAAAGGCTCATGCTTTGCATGGGTCTTTTGTTTTTATATATTTATAGGTAAAGGAGCATTTCTATGCAACAAACAATAGATTATTTAAAAAAACTTACTAGTATTCCTTCACCAACAGGTTTCACAAGAGAAGTCGCTGACTACCTAGTGGAAGAACTAGAAAGATTAGGATATAGCCCTATTCGAACTAACAAAGGTGGGGTAAATGTAATAGTTAAAGGTAAGGACGATAACAAACACCGTGTCGTAACAGCTCACGTAGATACATTAGGAGCGATGGTACGTGCGGTAAAATCAGATGGTCGCTTGAAAATGGCTAAAATCGGTGGTTATCCATGGAATATGATAGAAGGTGAGAACTGTCTTGTTCATGTAGCAAGTACAGGAAAAACTGTTAGTGGAACTATCTTAATTCATCAAACTAGTACACATGTATATAAAGATGCAGGCACTGCAGAACGTACAGAAGATAATATGGAAGTAAGATTAGATGCCAAGGTAAGAAATGAGAAAGAAACACGTGACCTAGGTATTGATGTTGGAGATTTCATCTCTTTTGATCCTCATACAATAGTTACAGAAACAGGATTTATAAAAAGTCGTTTCTTGGATGATAAAGTCAGTGCTGCAATTTTATTAGACTTACTAAGAAAATATAAGGAAGAAAATATTGAGTTACCTCAGACAACACACTTTATGTTTAGTGTATTTGAAGAAGTAGGGCATGGTGCTAACTCAAATCTTCCGAAAGAAGCAGTAGAATATCTTGCGGTTGATATGGGAGCGATGGGAGATGACCAACAGACTGATGAATATACAGTTTCAATCTGTGTGAAAGATGCGAGTGGACCATACAACTATGAATTCCGCAATCATCTAGTACAATTGGCAAAAGATAATGATATTCAATATAAATTAGATATTTATCCGTATTATGGTAGTGATGCATCGGCAGCGATGAGAGCAGGTGCAGAAGTAAAACATGCATTACTAGGTGCGGGAATAGAATCAAGTCACTCTTATGAAAGAACGCATATTGATTCAGTAGAGCAAACTCACAAGATGGTAGATGTGTATCTACGTAGTGAATTGATTTAATAAGTATGAATAATCACGTATGATTTAATGTAATAATTAGCTAAGTTATCTGTGATTTAAAGTTATTTACGTAAGTTATAACTAAAGGTTTAGTTTGAAGATAAATCTTATAGAAAAAGTGCAAAATAGCTATATAAAAGCACTTTTATCATATGTTTTAACGAAAAATAATAAAAAACTTAAGAAAAAAACTTGACTTTTAATATAAAAATCAATATAATAACTATATACGATAATCTGTCGTATAAAAATCAAAAAATTATTATTTAAAAGGAGACTTAATACTATGAACAAAAAAGTATTATTATCAGTATTCGCTGCATCTCTAGTAGCAGCACCAACTGCATTAGCTGCAGATGAATTAGTTAACGTACCTCACGTTAAAGATGTTGCAACTACTGCAAACACTAATCAAGAGGTTACTTCATTAGATCAACTTAAACCATCAGCTGACGCTAAATTAGGACAAGATGCTAAAAAAGCTACAGACAATGCTAACGGAATCGTTGGTAAAGAAGTTGCACCTGGTGAGTTCCACTACGTTGGAAAAGGTAAACCAGCTACAGCAGCTAAAAAAGCTCAAGCAGGAGCTCACAAAGCAGCTGGAAAAGTTTTACCAAAAACTTCTGCAGCTAAATAATACTGATACCAGTATTTAAAAAAGGATGTTTGTTTAATCAGACTCCTTTTTTATTATATACATCTATTTATGTATTTATTATACACATAAAGACCTCAAGATTTCAGAGTCACATCTGAGTCTTGAGGTCTTTTCTTTATTATCTTGTTGTTTTTATTCTTGTAGCGACTACTGTTCCAACAGCTGCGATAATTGCTGATGCGTAGAATACGTATGAAGTACTAATATCCCAAAGAGCACCCATAATATACAGTCCTACTGCCATACTTAGTTGGAAACAGATGGCTGTATATAGATTTTGCATATCGATGATTTCTTTATTGTTGTAATCTTTATTCAGAATAAGAATAAAGGCGATATGAGCAACTGCGAATGTGATTGCATGGAATGTCTGCATAATTGTGAAAACATAGATGTTGTGGAACATAGCTAATGCTCCCCAACGAATAATTGCACAAACACCAGCGAAGATCATTAGATTTTTTGGCTTAATTCTTTTAACTAATCTTTTAGAGAAGATAAAGAATATTATTTCCGCAATAACTGATACGTTAAGAATAACTCCAGAAAGCCATTTAGCTGATATGTTCATACTTTCTAAATATAATGCATTGTAGTTATTATATGCAGTATGTGAAAGTTGATATAGGAATACAGTAATAATAAGTAATATTGCATTTCTATCTTTTAAGACCCAACTATATAAGCTCTCCTTTTCCTTTTTAGTATTTGGCTCTTCTAAGCTTAGATTTTTTACTAGCTTAGGTTGTGGTAAGAACATGAATACTAAATATAAAGCAACTAAAAATATTAGTATGTAATATAAAGCTCCATTACCAACATACCCTAAGATTCCACCGATAATTATACCGATTACCGTAAATCCTAATGAACCATATGTTCTAGCTTTGCCGTAATCTATATTTTCTTCACGTAAAAATAATGACGCTAGTCCTTCGACTAGGGGACTTACCATGAAGTAAATCATACCGAATAAAAATGTAATTAATCCAAGTACAATTTTTTCATTAGTAAATCCGTAACTCACCGCAAGAATTAATCCAATTCCTACAGATAGTTTTAAAGTAATATCAATATTATATTTTTTTATTAAATATGGACTTAAAAATATTCCACTAATAACCCTTGCGATATAAAGCATTGAAAATATCGAACTGGCTTCTAAGACGCTCAAGTTTTTTACTGATGTTAGATAAACCATCCAGAATGGTAAGAATGTCCCAGTTACTAAAAATTGTAGAAAGTAGTTAGTGGATAACCATGTTTTTGATGACATATTTACCTCCTATGCAAAATACACTTGAACTAACACAACTAAACTATTCATAAGAATATGTGAAATAATTGGAGTTAGTATACTTCTTGTGTGAATATATAGATAACTAAATACAAATGACATACCTATATAAATAACCATAATTGGAGAAATACCATCATGAGGTAGTGCAAAGATAATACCTGTAATTAGTGCTGGTATAGTGAATCTAATCCAATCTTTACTTCCAATCATAGCGTCGTAGAAGTATCCGAATACAGCTTTTCTAAAGAATAATTCTTCCATAATCGGACCAAGTACAGCAACATAAAGTATAAAGTATGGTTTCATTTTTATAATTTCAACGACATTACTAGTGTTTTTACTTTTAGTCTCAAAATTAAAAAAGTTTGATAGGTATACTAACAAACCATTGATGAAACCTTGTAATAACATCATTGAAACAAATCCGATAATACCAATAGCGATAACTGTAATTAGGTTGTATGTACTCTTCTGTCTATCTATATCATTTTTATTTTTTATAGCTAGTATACTAAGAATAATTGTAGCTGTAATAGATAAAAATAGCACGATGCTAACTCGATTATCAACGCTAATATTTCTAGGGAGTTGTAGTGGAAGTATAAATACTGCTAGTATATATATAAATCCACTAAGTAGTAAGTGGCTTACATTACCACGAGTAAATGAAATTCTCATAAACCCTCCTTAAATTATTTAATTACTATTTATTATAACACCTATAATTTATACATACAATAATTAGTATTTAAAATAAACAATATTATTAATAATAGATGTAAATCGGTTTAATAAATTAATTCTGAAAAATGTAATATAATTTTATGTATTTTTTCATTAATAAATTTAAATACCTTATGTTTTCATATTAATTTTTGTAATTTCTCTTGAAACTTTTTCATATTAATGTTAGAATATAAGAGTAAAAGCGAGCTGATGATGGTGAAAGTTCAGCAACAATATTGGCATTAAATACAATTTAATATTGTTAAAGTTGAGTTTTTACTAATCAGGGTGGAACCGCGGAAATTATTTCGTCCCTAGATGTGCTACGGCATATCTAGGGCTTTTTATATTTTATTAATTAGGAGGAAACAAACTATGGAGAAAATTTTATCTCTTGCAAAAAATAGAGGATTTGTATTTCAAGGATCTGAAATCTATGGTGGATTAGCTAATACTTGGGATTACGGTCCATTAGGAATTGAATTAAAAAATAACGTAAAAAAAGCATGGTGGAAAAAATTCATTCAAGAATCACCATATAACGTAGGGTTAGATGCAGCTATCTTCATGAACCCACGTACATGGGAAGCTTCAGGACACGTAGGTAACTTCAGTGATCCTATGATGGACTGTAAAGTATGTAAATCACGTCTTCGTGCTGACAAACTTATCGAAGAATATTACTTCAATGAAAAAAATGAAGATGTAGTAGTTGATGGTCTTCCATTCGAAGAATTAGAAGCTATTATCGATCGTGAAAACATTAAATGTCCAGAATGTGGTAGCCATGACTACACTAACATTCGTCAATTTAACCTTATGTTCAAAACTAACCAAGGTGTAGTAGAAAATTCTACAAGCCAAATTTACCTACGCCCAGAAACTGCACAAGGTATCTTCGTAAACTTCAAAAACGTACAACGTAGTATGCGTAAAAAATTACCATTCGGTATTGGACAAATCGGTAAATCATTCCGTAACGAAATCACACCAGGTAACTTTATCTTCCGTACTCGTGAATTCGAACAAATGGAATTAGAATTCTTCTGTGAACCAGGAACTGAATTAGATTGGCACACTACATGGAAAAATAACTGTGAAAAATTCTTATTAGACTTAGGTATGACTAAAGAAAATATCCGTCTACGTGACCACGATCAAGAAGAATTATCACACTATTCTAACGCAACTACTGACATTGAGTTCAAATTCCCATTCGGTTGGGGAGAACTTTGGGGTATTGCTTCAAGAACAGATTACGACTTAAAACAACATATGGAACACTCAGGTCAAGATTTAACTTACCAAGACTTAAGTACAAATGAAAAATTCATCCCATACTGTATCGAACCATCTGTAGGGGTTGACCGTGTACTTCTAGCGTTCTTATGTGATGCATACAATGAAGAAGAAGTTGGGGAAAATGATACTCGTACAGTTCTTAAATTCCACCCAGCATTAGCGCCTTACAAAGCAGCTATCTTACCACTTTCTAAAAAATTAAGTGATAAAGCTGTTGAAGTATATCAACAATTAGCTGCAGACTTCATGGTTGATTTCGATGAAACTGGATCAATCGGTAAGAGATATAGAAGACAAGACGAAGTTGGTACTCCATTCTGTATCACTTACGACTTCGAATCAGAAAACGATGGAATGGTAACTGTTCGTGATAGAGATACTATGGAACAAACTCGTATTCCAATCGCTGAATTAAAACAATACATCGAAGAAAAAATTAAATTCTAATTAAATGAACACTCAGAACATTTGTTCTGGGTGTTTTTTTTATGATGTAGTATTGAACTATTCTATAAATAAAATATTTAGTGGTACTTGTAATTAACTGAATAATAATGATATTATTAAATTATAGATGATTACGGAGGTAGTTTATGATAAAACATTTATTTTCCGATATGGATGGAACAGTTCTTAATAGTAAGGGAGAAATAAGTGAAGCGAGTATTAATGCTATAAAGAAAAGTGGATTACCTTTTACTTTAGTATCAGCGCGTTCTCCTCAAAAAATGGAGAATGTAATCAACACTCTGGGGATAGATGGTATTCATGTTTCATTTAATGGCGCGTTAATTTTTGAAAAGAAAAATAATGAGAAGATAATTTTGCATAGACAACCGATAGATTTTTCAATAGCGAAAAATTTGGTTTTAGACATAAGAGATAAATTTCCAAGTACTGGAATTAGTTTGTATGATGAGCTAAATTGGAATATCGATTTAGAAACTGATGTGATAAGGGGAGAATATAATATTGTAAAAGTTGCTTATAATATGCTAGATTTTAAAGAGTATTTTAAAGAAGAAAAAGACATTTATAAAGTTTCTTTTATTGAGTATGATAACGAAATTTTTGAGAAAATTGTAGATTATGTGCAAAAACAATATTCAAATGAAGAATTAACATTTCAACGATCACTTAATGGATACTTAGAAATTACGCATTTTAATGCTAAAAAATCTAAGGGGATTGAATTTATTAGTAATCTTGAAAAATTAACTAAAAAAGAGTTAGCAGCATTCGGTGATGGTCAAAATGATATACCGATGTTTGAAACTGTAGGTTATTCAATTGTTATGGGAAATGCTACTGATGATGTGAAAAAGTATGCAGATTATGTTACAAAATCAAATAATGAAGACGGTGTAGCATATGCTATTGAGAATTTTATCAAGAAGATATGATAATTTTAAAAAAGCGTATCTGAAAACTCATAGAAGCTGTGGTTTATAGATATCTAAATTCACTTTATAAAAGCTTTTTAGATATCTAAGAACTTGGGCGGGGGGGATTTGACAAAACTTTGTTTCTTAGGAAATCATGATTTTCAATGCACACCCTATATTACTCATATTAAATCAAAATAAAAGCAGTGGATTAATTCCACTGCCTTTTTAACTTTGTTATACTCCCAATTCGTTTTTTAACGCTTGCTGTAATACTTGTGAAAAGTTTACTTTTTTCTCTTTCCCTAAGTCTACTAACCATTTTGGTAAAGTAACCATTTTATTTACTGCTTTGTTTTCTTCTCTACGTCTAATAAAATCAGTATCAACATTAATTAATTGTAATTGTTGATTGTCGTTTAATTTAGATTGTAACTCTTGATATGTACTTGGTTTTGGTATACTCATTTTTTCATCTTCTAATACTAATAAATAACCCTCTAGAGCGTCTTTACTCATGTATAAAGCTTCTTCTAAATTATCACCAAAAGTAATACAACCTTTTAAATCTGGGAATGTTATATCTATATAATCTTTTTCTTGTGTAAATATTGCATAGTACATATATTTCATGTGGTTAACCTCCGAAAATCAAGGGGCTTTATTTCAAGCCCGCTTGTTTTAATATCTTTTGTGCCGTCCCTTTAGGTAAATCTCTCTTTGGGTGCGGTACAGTTATAAGATAATCTTTGTTAGGGTGCTTAAATTGGTGATGACTGCCTTTTATTCGGACTTCTTGCCAACCTAATTTATTAAGCTGTTTTATTAATTCTTTCGAACTCATGAGTTTACCTCCTAACAATATATATTTTAACATATGTTTTAACATATGTAAATAATTTTAAAGAAGATTATTCATTTTAATCTTTTCATCTTGAAATATTTCTATTTTGCTTTTCAGTTTCTAAAATGATTTTCACTAAAAAAATAGGTTTTTTACTCTAACTTCGGAGAGTTTTCGTAGAGTGTTTTTAAAAAGTCTATTGTATCGGGTCTCTAGAGTACTTGAAAGTTAAACGTCTGTTTTTTGTTATGTAAATCAATTATTTTATAAAGAATCTAATATCAAAGTTCTTATTTTATTTCATAAATGTTGAAAAAATTAAAAACATCCGATTTTTCTTATGTTTATACTTGATTAATATTCAAACAAGTAGTATAATTTGAATTATAGACGTACGATGAAAATATTTTATACAAATAAACGTTTGAAAAACGTACATTTAAAACGAAAAAGGAGCTTAAAGTATGAAAGTTGCGGTGATTATGGGTTCGAAGTCGGATTATACAACGATGGAAGAAACTTGTAAGTTGTTAGAAGAATTTGAAATTCCTTTTGATAAAAAAGTAGTAAGTGCACATAGAACACCTGATCTTTTAGTTGAATTCTCTAAAAATGCGAAGAGTAATGGTTATTCGTTGATTATTGCGGCGGCGGGAGGAGCGGCACATCTTCCTGGTATGGTTGCTTCTATGACGACATTACCAGTCATTGGTGTTCCGATTAAATCGAGTGTTCTTAGTGGAGTTGATTCGTTGTATTCAATAGTTCAGATGCCAGCTGGTGTCCCAGTCTTAACTATGGCAATCGGTGTAGCTGGAGCAAAAAATGCTGCTATTAGTGCCTTATCAATACTAGGAATTTTTGATGAAAAGTATGCTGCTAAGTACGAACAATTTAAAAAAGAACAAGAAAGAATAGTATTGGAAGAGATGAAACTATGATTAAGACGATATTACCAGGAAAAACTATAGGAATAATCGGTGGTGGTCAACTAGGAAGAATGCTTGCTATGAGTGCCAAAGAGATGGGCTATAAAATTGCTGTTCTAGATCCTAGTGATAGTTGTTGTGCGAAGATTTTCAGCGATATCTTCATTCAAGCTGAGTTCGATGATTTCGCAAGTGTTGAAAAGTTATGTTCAGCATCTGATGTTATTACTTTTGAATTTGAGAATATCAATGCAGCTTCTTTAGAAAAGTTTGAGAAAAAGTATAATATTGTACAAAGTGCAGAAGTACTGAGAACTACTCAACACAGATATTATGAAAAAGAATTCGCTAGAAAACTAGACATTCCAACAGTAGATTATATATATGTTGAAGAAGATAAAAATGTAGAAATAACTAAACCATATTTAATGAAAACTGTACGTTTTGGTTATGATGGAAAAGGTCAGAAAAAAATAAATTCTAGTGAAGAAGTAGAGACACATACATTACTAGAAGAGTTCGTAAAACTGGATAAAGAAATCTCGGTAGTTGCGGTTAAAGATAAAGACGAGGTAAATATCGTCGCAGTAGTAGAAAATGAACATAGAAATAATATTTTATATCGTTCGAAAGTACCAACTACAGCAACTAAAGAACAAGAATCTCTAGCAATAGAATATACGAAACGAATCCTTAGTAACTTTGACTATTACGGAGTACTTACTGTTGAGTTTTTTATAAGTGAAGGGAAAGTTATTTTTAATGAAATAGCACCACGAGTTCACAATTCTGGTCATATAACAATGCAAAGTGCGACAAAGAGTCAATTTAAAGCTCATATTGAAGCTATTTGTGGTTTAAAAGTTGGTAAGATAGAGAATATAGAAACGACATTTTATAATATACTTGGTCAAAACTTAGATTATTATATAGATGTGTATAAAAACAAAGGTGGTTACTTACACTTATATGAAAAAGAACCACGCCAAGATAGAAAAATAGGACATATTAATTTTTACGGTGATGTAATTTTAGGAGGAGAACATGACTAATAAACGAATTTTTGTAAAGAAACGCAATGGATATAATAAAGAAGAATTACAATTACGAGACAACTTGAACTTAGAGTTTAATCTAGGTCTTGACTCTGTGGAGTTGTATGTAATTTATGATGTCTTTAATATTGATGAAGAAACTTATGAACTAGCTAAAACTTCTGTGTTTTCTGAGATTGTTGTTGATGAAGTGTTTGAAGATATTGAGCTTAATGATGGGAAGTACTTCGCTTATGAAGTGTTACCTGCTCAATATGATCAAAGAGCTGACAGCGCAAAAGAAAGCATAAGATTGCTTAACTCGAAAAGTAAAGCAACTGTACGAAGTGGTAAGCTAGTTCTTTTTAATAAACAACTTACAAATGAGCAATTAAATCTTGTAGAAAGTTACTTAGTAAATCCTATTGAAGCTCGTAAAAAAGATTTATCAATTCTTGACTTTACACTAGATTCCAAGCCAAAACCACTAAAAGACTTAGCTGGATTTTTAGAGTTTGATAAAGATGAGTTACTTGGTCTAAAAAAAGAATTTTCTCTAGCTATGAATATTGAAGACCTAGTATTTATTCAAGATTACTTTAGAAAAGAAGGTCGTGTTCCTACTGAAACGGAAATCTACGTATTAGATTGTTACTGGAGTGACCACTGCCGACACACTACTTTCGAGACAGTGTTAGATGAAGTAAAAATTGAGTCAGAACTTTTCCAAAAAGAGATGCAAGATGCATTTGACTATTACTTAAAAGTGCGTGAAGAACTTGATCGTAACGATAAACCTATCACGCTTATGGATATGGCGAGTATTATCGGTAAATATCATGTAAAAGTATTAAAAGATGAAAATATTGAAGTAAGTGAAGAAATTAATGCATGTTCATTCTTTACTACTATAGAAAATAATGGTGAAAAAGAACGTTGGTTAATTCAATTCAAAAATGAAACCCATAACCACCCAAGTGAAATCGAACCATTCGGGGGAGCTAGTACTTGTATAGGGGGAGCTATTAGAGACCCACTATCTGGACGTAGTTACGTATATCAAGCTATGCGTATTTCAGGAAGTGGTAATATATTACAAAAACGTGAAGATACTTTAAAACACAAACTTCCTCAAATAGATATAGCTAAAGGAACTGCACATGGTAACTCATCTTACGGTAACCAAATTGGTCTTGCGACTACTTTTGTTCGTGAATTATATGATGATAGTTATGTAGCTAAACATATGGAAGTTGGAGCTGTAGTCGGAGCTGTTAAGGACGGAGATTATAAACGTGAAACTCTTGTCGATGGTGATATCGTTGTAATGATAGGTGGTAGAACTGGTCGTGATGGTATTCAAGGTGCGAGTGGTTCAAGTGTAGAACATACTAATGATTCATTAAATACTATGTCTAGCCAAGTTCAAAAAGGTAATGCTCCAGAAGAACGCAAGTTACAACGTTTATTTAGAAAACCAGAAGTTACAAGACTTATTAAAAAATGTAATGACTTCGGTGCTGGTGGTGTTTGTGTAGCTATCGGTGAGCTTTCTGACGGTATTGAAATTCATTTAGAAAAAGTTCTTACTAAATATCAAGGCTTAAATGCGACAGAATTAGCAACTAGTGAATCTCAGGAACGTATGGCAGTAGCTATTGATAAAAAAGACTACGAGGCATTTATTCGTGAATGTGAGAAAGAAAATATTGAATACGCTCATGTTGCTACGGTAACTAATAGACGTAGATTAGAAATGTATTACAACGATGAGAAAGTTGTTGATATGAGTGCTGATTTCTTAGAAACAAGTGGTGTTCGTCAAAGATCATCAGTTACGATGAAAGATAATACTGCGGCTAATCCATTCTTAAATAAAGAAGTAACTCGTGAAAATATCTTAAGCGAGTTAGGGGAATTAAATGTAACTTGTCAAAAAGGTCTGGCGCAAAAATTCGACTCTTCAATTGGTGTAACTACTGTACTTATGCCTTTTGCTGGAAAACACAAACTTACACCAGTTCAAGCGAGTGTTCAAGCATTACCAACATTACATACAACAAGTGATACAGCGACAATCTTAACTTATGGATTTATTCCAAAAATTTCGTACTACTCACCATTCCTATCATCTATTTATGCGGTGTTAGAATCAGTAGCGAAAGTTTACGCGGTGGGAGGAAATAAAGATAGCTTATACTTCTCATTCCAAGAATACTTCGAAAAATTGGGTACTGACAGTACTAAATGGGGTAAAGTTACTCAAAGTTTATTAGGAAGTATTTATGCTCAAAAAGAAATTGGTAGACCTAGTATCGGTGGTAAGGATAGTATGTCAGGTACTTTCAATGATTTAAATGTAGTAGAAACATTAATTTCATTCGCTTGTACACCTGTAAAAATAGCGGATGTAATTACTCCAGAGCTAAAAAAAGTTGGTAATAAATTGTACTATGTTCCTGTAGAAAAAGATGAAAAAGGATATCCAGACATTAAGAAAACTTTAGAAAATTATGAACTTGTTCATAAGTATATTAAAGAAGGTAAGATAGTATCTGCATATGTCCAAGAAGAAGGTAGTATCGCCGCTTCATTAGTGAAGATGTCACTAGGTAATGATCTTGGCTTTGAAGTTGAAAAAGAAAATATTCTTAACTTTGATCCAGCGTCTCTAGTAGTAGAAGCAACAACTGAGCTACCATTTGAAAAATTAGGAGAAGTCAGTGAAAGAATTATAATTAATAACGAAGTGTTTATGCATAAAGATATTTACGAAGCATACACAAAAACACTAAATAAAGTTTATCCATTATATCAAAATGAAGATAAAGGTAATGTTGAAAATCTTCACACTGAATATAAAGAGAAAAAATATTATCCAGAATATGTAGAAGATGTAAAAGTAGTTATTCCAGTATTCCCTGGTACAAACTGTGAGTACGATAGTGAAAAAGCCTTCTTAGAAGCGGGAGCTACACCAATTACAGTAGTTATTAGAAATACTCGTGAAAATGATATTGAACAATCTATAGAAGAATTCACAAAAGCTATTGAACAGTCTCATATCATTATGTTCCCTGGAGGATTCTCGAGTGGGGATGAGCCAGATGGAAGTGCTAAATATATTGTAAACTTCTTAAAAAATGAAAAAGTTAAAGATGCGATTCATAAACACCTTGCTCAGAAAAAATTAATCTTAGGTGTGTGTAACGGATTCCAAGCATTACTTAAATCAGGACTATTACCATACGGTGAAGTTAGAGAGTTGGCAGAAGATGACCTAACACTATACAGAAATGATAGTTACGAACATATTTCAACAACAGCCTTTACTCGTGTAGCTAATACTAACTCTCCTTGGTTACAAGATTTTAATATTGGAGATCAACACGAAGTAGTGTTCAGTCATGGTGAAGGTAAAGTAGTAGGGCTTAATATTAACAAATTTAAACATCTTGTCGCTTTCCAATATAGTGATTTCGATGGTAATGCTACATTAAACGGTCGCTTCAATCCTAACGGCTCAGTTCTAGCTACTGAAGGATTAGTTAGTGAAGATGGGCTTATCTTAGGAAAAATGGGACACAGTGAAAGATACGGAGCTACATTATATAAAACAAACACAATAAAAGTAAAACAAGATATTTTCAAAAACGGTGTGAATTACTTCAAAGGGGGAAGAAAATAATGAAACTTTTATACGAAGGAAAAGCTAAACAACTGTTCGAATGTGAAAACAATGATGAAATATATGTACATTATAAAAATAGTGCTACTGCCTTCAACGGTGTAAAAAAAGAAGAATTTGAAGGTAAGGGAGTATTCAATAATACAATTACTTCACTAATCTTCGAATACTTAGTAAAACAAGGTGTAAAAACACACTTCATTAAAAAAGTAAATGAAACAGATCAGATTTGTAAGCATGTTACTATTATTCCTTTAGAAGTAATTGTACGTAATATAGTAGCTGGTTCTATGGCAAAAAAATATGGACTTGAAGAAGGGAAAAAATTAAAAAAACCAGTATTTGAATTAAGTTATAAAAATGATGAACTAAATGACCCACTAATTAACAATGATCATGCGGTGGCATTAGAAATCGTTACAGAAGAAGAGTTAGAAAATATCCGTACTCAAGCTTTAAAAATCAACGAATTATTACAAAAATTATACTTAGATGCAAACTTAGTACTTGTTGATTTTAAAATTGAATTCGGAAAAACTAAAGACGGTGAAATAATTCTAGCTGATGAAATTTCTCCAGATACATGTCGTCTTTGGGATAAGGATACAAATGAGAAATTAGACAAAGATAGATTCAGAAGAGATTTAGGTTCAGTAATGGAAGCTTATGAAGAAGTTTTAAGGAGATTAAAAAATGCGTAGTCTTAATGAAGAATGTGGAGTATTCGGTATTTGGGGACATCCTGAAGCTAGTAATGTGACATATTTTGGTTTACATAGTTTGCAACATAGAGGTCAAGAAGGAGCAGGAATTGTTTCTAAAGAAGGTACTAAACTAAGAGGACATCGTGATCTTGGTTTGGTTTCTGAGGTGTTTCGTGATAAGGAAAAATTAGAAAGACTAGTTGGAGAAAGTGCTATTGGGCATGTTAGATATGCGACTAGTGGAAGCAATAGTATTCAAAATATCCAACCATTTCTATTTCATTTCTATGATATGAGTGTTGGTATTTGTCATAATGGTAATTTAATTAATGCTAAAACTCTAAAAAAAGAATTAGAACAGCAAGGTGCAATATTCCATTCTTCTTCAGATACAGAAGTACTTATTCATCTTATTAGAAGAAGTAAAAAAGAAACTTTTAAAGAGCAGCTTAAAGAAAGTTTGAATATTATTAAAGGTGGATTTACATATCTAGTATTAACGGAAAAAACTCTTTATGGTGCGGTTGATCCAAATGGTTTTAGACCTTTAGCGATAGGTAAGATGAAAAATGGAGCGTACGTGGCTGCGAGTGAAACTTGTGCACTAGATGTAGTCGGTGCTGAGTTCGTGTGTAATGTAGGTGCTGGAGAGCTAGTTACTATTAATGATAAAGGTATAAGAATTGAAAAATATACTGAAGATACACAAGTAGCAATCGCTGCGATGGAATATGTATACTTTGCTAGACCAGACTCTAACATTGCTGGAATTAATGTTCATAGTGCTAGAAAAAGAACAGGACGTGCACTTGCTAAAGAACAACCAACACCAGATGCAGATATGGTAATTGGGGTACCTAACTCATCATTATCAGCTGCTAGTGGTTACGCAGAAGAAAGTGGGCTTCCATATGAAATGGGACTAATTAAAAATCAATATGTAGCTCGTACATTTATTCAGCCCACTCAGGAACTTCGTGAACAAGGAGTAAGAATGAAACTGTCAGCGGTTAGAGGTGTAGTTCAAGGTAAGAGTATAGTCTTAGTCGATGACTCGATAGTACGTGGTACTACAAGTAAGAGAATTGTTCAATTGTTAAAAGAAGCGGGAGCAAGAGAAGTACACGTAAGAATAGCTTGTCCATCACTTATGTTCCCAAGTTTTTATGGCATAGATATTTCTACTACGGAAGAACTTATCTCAGCAAATAAAACAAATGAGGAAATTTGTGAAATTATCGGAGCGGATTCACTAGGCTTCCTAAGTGAACAAGGATTAATAGATTCTATTGGTTTAAACTATGATGCACCATATACGGGATTATGTATGGAATGCTACAACGGAGACTATAGTGCTGGACTATACGATTATGAAGAAAGTTATGTGAATTCTATGACAGATATTCAAAAAGAGTTTCTAAAAGAAAGGGGAAGAATGTAATGAGTAAAAAGTATGAAGAAAGTGGTGTAAGTCTACAAGCCGGTTATGAAAGTGTTGAACGTATTAAGAAACACGTAGCACGTACTAAAAATCTTGGTATGATGTCAGCTATCGGTGGTTTTGGGGGAGCGTTTGACCTTAGTAGTTATAACTTTAAAAATCCTGTATTAGTTAGTGGTACTGACGGAGTAGGTACAAAATTAAAACTTGCATTCGAATTAGATATTCACAATACTATCGGTATCGATGTTGTTGCGATGTGTGCCAACGATATACTAGCTCAAGGTGCCATTCCATTATTTTTCTTAGATTATTTAGCAGTAGGTAAAAACTACCCTGAACAAGTAGAAGCGATAGTAGAAGGGGTTGCGGAAGGTTGTGTTCAAGCAGGATGTGCGATAGTCGGTGGGGAAACTGCTGAGATGGCAGGATTTTATGAAGATGGGGAATACGATATCGCAGGATTCTGTGTAGGAGCTCAAGAGAAAGAATTATTATTAAGTACAGAAAACACAAAAGCAGGACAAGTAGTAATTGGTCTACCATCAAGTGGTGTACATTCTAATGGCTTCTCATTAGTAAGAAAAATTTTAAAAGATAATAATATTGGTTTAAACGAAGAATTTAACGGAAGTACAGTAGGGGAAACTTTATTAACACCTACTAAAATCTATGTAAAAGAAGTACTGAAAGTACTAGAAGAGGTTAAAGTAGCAGGAATAGCTCATATTACTGGGGGAGGTTTCCATGAGAATTTACCTCGTGCTTTAAAAGATGGATTAGGTATGAAAATTGATAAAAGTTCATATGAAGTACCAGAGATATTTAAGTACCTACAAGAAAAAGGTAAAATTGATGAAGAAGAAATGTATCATATCTTTAATATGGGTGTAGGCATGATATTAATAGTAAACAAGGAAGATGTAGATAAAACTTTATCATTAATTGATAATGCATTTGTCCTTGGAGAAGTAACAGACGAAAGTGGAATAGAAATAGTATGAAGAAAGTAGCGATATTTGCATCAGGAACAGGAAGTAATTTCGAAAAAATTGCAGATGATGAAAGATTAAAAGATAAAATCTCAATTGAGCTATTAGTATGCGATAGAAAAGATGCAGCAGTTATTAGAAAAGCACATGATAGAAATATTAAAGTATTTATATTCTCCGCGAAAGATTTTGAATCAAAAGAAGCATACGAAAGTGTAATTTTTGAGAAAGTTAAAGATTTAGATTATATATTTTTAGCGGGGTATATGAGAATTATTTCTCCGTATTTCTTAGAAAGGTATAAGAAGACAATTCTAAATTTACATCCATCATTATTACCGAAATTTAAAGGTAAAGATGCTATTAAACAAGCATTCAATGCAGGAGAGAAAGAAATAGGAATTAGTATTCATTATGTAAATGAAGAGCTTGATGGTGGAGAAGTAATCGCTCAAAGATCATTTGAAGTACAAGAAGATGATACTATAGAAACTGTTACTGAAAAAGTACATAAACTAGAACATAAATTATATCCAGAAGTAATATTAAAGTTAGTTGAGGAGGCACTATGACTAAAAGAGCATTAATAAGTGTAAGTGATAAAACAAATATAGTAGAATTTGCAAAAGGTTTAGAAAAACATGGTTTCGAAGTTATTAGTACAGGTGGAACTTTTACACATTTAAAAAATAATGGAGTAAGTTGTATTAGTATCGAGGACGTTACTCACTTTCCAGAAATTTTAGAAGGACGTGTAAAAACTTTGCACCCTAAAATTCATGGTGGATTACTATCAAAACGAGGTAATGAGCTTCATAATAAACACGTAGCTGAAAATAATATCGAGTATATTGATTTAGTTTGCGTAAACTTATATCCTTTTGAAGCTACAGTTAAAAAAGAAGGAGTTAGCGAAGAAGAGATTATCGAGAACATTGATATTGGTGGTCCAAGTATGCTAAGAAGTGCTGCTAAAAACTTTAATGATGTAGCGGTAGTTACTGATATTAATGATTATTCTAAGATTCTTGAAGAACTGGAACAAGGTGGAATCTCGTACGAAACACGTCGTGCTTTAGCTATAAAAGTATTTAATACAACAGCTAGTTATGATGCTGCTATCGCAAATTACTTTAATAAAAAAGATAATCTTATACCTGAAAGATTAACATTATCTTATAAACTTCAAGATAGTCTTCGATATGGGGAGAACCCTCATCAAAAAGCTTATCACTATGTACAAGATAATAATGAAAGTTATGCCCTTCAAAATGCTGTGCAACTTCATGGTAAGGAAATGTCATACAATAATATTCAGGACGCTTCTGCAGCTTTAGATATCCTTTCAGAGTTTGATGAAACTACATGTGTTGCTGTTAAACATATGAATCCATGTGGAGTAGCGACAGGAAGTTCTGTATTTGAAGCATATAGTAGAGCTTACGAAGCGGATCCTGTATCAATTTTCGGAGGAATCGTTGCAGTAAATGGCAAAGTAGATAAAGAAACTGCTGAAAAAATGCACAGTATCTTCTTAGAAATTATTTTAGCGACAGATTATGATGAAGAAGCATTAGAAATACTAACTAAGAAGAAAAATCTACGTATTTACAAACTTTCTGAGAAAAATAATAATCATGAACAACAAATAAAAAGTGTTCGTGGTGGAATCTTAGTACAAGATTTTAACGATAAACTTGCTGATGAATACGAAAGTGTAACCGAGAAAAAAGTTGATGTAACTCAACAAAAAGATATTGAGTTTGGCTTAAAAGTAGTAAAACATGTTAAATCAAATGCAATAGTAGTTGTAAAAGATAGACAAACTCTAGGAATTGGTGCTGGTCAGATGAATAGAGTAGGTTCATGTAAAATAGCTCTTGAACAAGCAGGAGAAAAAGCGAGAGGTGCAGTCTTAGCTTCTGATGCATTCTTCCCAATGCGAGATAGCGCTGATTTAGCAGCTGATTATGGTATTGCTGCGATAGTGCAACCAGGTGGTTCTATTCGTGATCAAGAAAGTATAGATGCATGTAATGAGAAAGGTGTGGCGATGGTCTTCAGTAAAATACGTCACTTTAAACACTAATATGGCTAAAGTATTAGTAGTAGGAAGCGGTGGTAGAGAGCACGCTATCGCTTATAAATTCCATAAAGAAGGTCACGAAGTACATATGGCAGGGATTAATCCTGCAGTCGAAGAATTTGGAGTATGTGTAGCATTAACAGAAGACCAAATACCAAGCTATGCAAAAAAAAATAATATCGACCTTGTCTTCGTTGGACCTGAAGTACCACTAGTTAATGGTTTAGTAGATGAACTGCAAAAAGTAGGTGTCCGTGCCTTTGGGCCATCAAAACTTGCAGCACAACTAGAAGGAAGTAAAGTATTCTCAAAAATGATGATGAGAAAATACAATATTCCAACAGCAAAATATGAAAGTTTTAACGATTATGAATTGGCAAAAGAGTACTTAAGCAATCAAAAAGCACCTATCGTCCTTAAAGCAGACGGACTAGCTGCAGGTAAAGGAGTAATTATTGCTAACACTCTAGAAGAAGCTCAATTTGAACTTAAAGAAATGATGTGTAATGCAAAATTTAATAAGGCTGGATCTAGTGTTGTTATTGAAGAATTTCTTCAAGGTGAAGAATTCTCACTTATGTGTTTTGTTTCTGATAAAAAGGTCTATCCTATGGAAATTGCACAAGATCACAAACGTGCATTCGATAACGATGAAGGTTTAAATACAGGTGGAATGGGAGCATATTTACCACTTAAGAAAATTACTCAAGATGACATTGATGAAGGTGTTAGAAATGTTGTTCAGCCTATGGTTGATGCTATGAGTGATGAGGGAATGCCATTTTACGGAATACTGTATGCAGGTCTTATGAAATGTCAAGATGGTGTAAAAACTATTGAATTTAACGTTCGTTTTGGAGATCCAGAGAGTGAAATATTACTATTATCATTAGAAAGTAGTTTATACGAAATAGCAAATAATATTATCGATGGCAAAGAAGTAGAGTTGAAATGGAGTAAAGATGCCTTTATCGGTGTCGTAATGGCAGCGAAAGGATATCCGGAACACAGTGAAAAAGGGGCTGTAATACATGGCTTAGATAAAGTGTCTACACCAGTATTTCATATGGGGACTAAGCGTGTAGGTGATGATATAGTAATTAATGGTGGCCGTGTATTATTAGTCTGTGCACAAGGAAAGAGCTTGCAAGAAGCATATAAAAAAGTGTATAATGAGATAGTAAAAATAGAATGTGAAGAACTATTTTACAGAAAAGACATTGGTCATTTATCTTTATAGTATTTTTAGATAAACCGATTGAAAAATAGAACATCAGGAGATTATTGCAATGATTGAAAGATATAGTAGAGAAGAAATGCGTAATATCTTTAGCGATGAGAATCGTTTTAAAGCATATTTAGAAGTAGAACTTTATGCGACAGAAGCTTGGAGTACATTAGGGGTTGTACCAAAAGAAGATGTTGAAAAATTATTCGCTAATGCAAAATTTGACCTACCAGGAATTTTAGAATTAGAAAAAGAAACAAAACATGATATAGTAGCTTTCACTCGTAATGTTTCTAGTTATCTAGGTGATGAGAAAAAATGGGTGCACTATGGATTAACATCTACTGATGTTGTTGATACTGCTTATGGATATTTATATAAACAAGCTAACGATATCCTTTACAGAGATTTATTAAATTTCCAAGAAGTATTAAAAGAAAAAGCATTACAATATAAATTCACACCTTGTATCGGACGTACTCACGGAGTGCACGCTGATATTAGTAGTTTTGGATTGAAATTTGCGCTTTATTATGATGAATTTAACCGTCATATTAAACGTTTCAACGAAGTAAGAAAAATTATTGAAGTAGGTAAAATCTCTGGAGCTGTAGGTACATTCTCAAATACACCACCAGAAGTTCAAGACTATGTTTGTGAAAAATTAGGAATTGAATCAAGTAATATTTCAACGCAAACTTTACAACGTGATAGACACGCAGATTACTATGCAACATTAGCGTTAATCGCAAGTTCAATCGAAAAAATCGGAGTAGAGATTCGTCACTTACAACGTACAGAAGTAAGAGAAGCAGAAGAATTCTTCTCGAAAAATCAAAAAGGTTCAAGTGCAATGCCTCACAAACGTAATCCAATCTCAAGTGAAAACATGGCAGGATGTGCTAGAATCATGCGTGGATATATGTTTGCAGCTTACGAAAATATTCCATTATGGCATGAACGTGATATTTCTCACTCAAGTGCAGAAAGAATCTTAAGTAATGATGCAACAACATTATTAGACTACATGCTAAATAGATTTACTAATGTTGTGAAAAATCTAACAGTATTTACAGATAACATGATTAAAAATATTTATGCTACTAATGGTGTAATCTTCGCTCAAAGAACTATGAGTAATCTTATTGAAAAATACTCATTCTCACGTGAAGAAGCGTACGATTTAGTACAACCATTAGCGATGAAATCATGGTTCGAAGGTATTCCATTTAGACAACTACTTGAAGAAAATGAAACTATTAAAAATACAGTCTCTAAAGAAGTACTAGATAGTTGTTTCGATTTAAATGTACACCTTGTAAATATTGACAAAATATACAAACGTATTCCAGGATTGGAAGATTAAAATAATAAAATAAAACTCAAAGAAAAGAGGTAGATTAAATGAAGTCAGACTTTCAAATTTCAAACGAATGTGAAAAGAAACATATTGCTGAAGTAGCAGGTAAATTAGGGATAAAAGAAGAAGATTTAATATTATACGGAAATCACAAAGCAAAA
This sequence comes from Gemella sp. 27098_8_149, assembly GCF_041433745.1. Taxonomy (NCBI): domain Bacteria; kingdom Bacillati; phylum Bacillota; class Bacilli; order Caryophanales; family Gemellaceae; genus Gemella; species Gemella sp. 27098_8_149. The sequence continues at coordinate 77,942 of NZ_JAPWCB010000007.1, forward strand.
ATCCAAACAAAAATTATTAAAAAAGACATTAATGACGATGCAAAACTAGTATTAGTTACATCAATTAATCCAACATCAAGTGGAGAAGGGAAAAGTACTGTAACTATCGGTTTATCTGATGGATTAAATATAATCGGAAAAAAATCTTGTGTAGCACTACGTGAACCATCTTTAGGACCTGTATTAGGAAGAAAAGGTGGAGCAGCTGGTGGAGGATATGCTCAAGTAGTACCGATGGAAGACATTAACCTTCACTTTACTGGAGATATGCACGCTATTACTACAGCTCACAATGCAATCGCAGTATTAGTAAATAACCACGTATTCCAAGGAAACGAATTAGAAATAGATAAAATCGTCTTTAACCGTGTAATGGACATGAATGCACGTGATTTACGTCATATTAAAGTTAATGCTGGAACAGACCTAGAACGCCTTGATGGATTCGATATTACTGTAGCTAGTGAAGTAATGGCTATTCTATGTCTATCAGAAGGGATTGCTGATCTTAAAGAAAAATTAAGTAATATCCTTGTAGCTTACAATAAAAAAGGTGAACCAGTTTACCTAAAAGATTTGAAAATTGAAGGTGTTATAACTTCATTATTAAAAGATGCAATTAAACCGAATATTGTTCAAACATTAGAGAACAACCCAGCGATTATTCACGGTGGACCATTCGCAAATATTGCGCACGGATGTAACTCAATCTTAGCTACAAAAACAGCTTTAAAATTTGCTGATTACGTTATTACAGAAGCAGGATTCGGAGCTGACTTAGGGGCTGAGAAATTCTTAAACATTAAATGTCGTAAAGCAGGTCTTAAACCAAAAGCTGCTGTGGTAGTTGCTACTGTTAAAGCATTAAAACTACATGGTGACATTGAAGAAAAAGATCTAAAAGAAGAAAACTTAGAAGCATTAGCTAAAGGTGTTCAAAACTTAGAAAAACATATCGAAAACTTACGTAAATTCAATTTACCGATAGTGGTAGCTCTAAATGTCTTTGTTACTGATACAGAAAAAGAATTAGCATTCTTAGAAAACTGGGCAAAAGAACAAGGTGTAGAATTCTCTCGTACAGAAGTATGGGAAAAAGGTGGTCTTGGTGGAGTAGACCTAGCAGAAAAAGTAGTAAAAGCTGTAGAAGGAAATGACAAAGAACTACAATTATTATACAAAGATGAAGCTTCAATTACTGAAAAAATCGAGACAGTATGTCGTGAGATTTATGGAGCTGATGGAGTTAACTTCTCTGATGAGGTTAAAGCTGAAATCGAAAGAATCGAAAGACTTGGATTCAAGAATCTACCAGTATGTATGGCGAAAACACCAGCTTCATTAACAGATAATGCGAAAATCAAAGGGCGTCCTACAGGATTTAACATTACTATCAACGATGTTAAACTACGTAGTGGTGCAGGATTCGTAGTAGCTTATGCGAACAAAGTGTTAACAATGCCAGGACTTCCAAAAGTACCAAGTGCTTTAAATATCGATATCGATGAAGAAACAGAAACAATCATAGGAATCTTCTAATATAAAAAATACGACAGATTAAAATAATAAGAATTAAGTAACTTGAGAATTAGTATAAACTGATTCTCAGGTTATTTTTTGTATTTATGTTCAGTATTAAATATCTGATATAGTTGATAATTGTTTTTAATGAAAACGCATAAAAGTCTATAGACTGTGAAAATAGATTAAATTGTCCGATAATTTTGAGTTTTTTATAAAAAACGGTTGTAAACGTCTGTATTTGTGATATAATTATTAATGGAAAAAATAATTGCTTTCAGGAGGCGTAATTTATGTCAATAATCGTAGTAGTAGGTTCACAATGGGGAGATGAAGGTAAAGGTAAAATTACCGACTTTTTAGCAGAACGCGCTGATGTAATTGCTCGTTATCAAGGGGGTAACAACGCAGGACATACTATTAAGTTTGATGGAAAAACTTACAAACTTCAATTAATCCCATCTGGAATTTTTAATGAAGAGAAACTTTCAATTATCGGTAATGGTCTTGTAGTAGATCCTAAATGGATTTGTGGTGAGATCGATAGACTAAAAGAAAGTGGAGTAACTTGTAAGGGACTAAGAATCTCTAATAGAGCACACGTAGTATTACCATATCACTTAAAACTTGATGAGGTTGAAGAAGCTCGTCGTGGAGTAAACAAAATTGGTACTACTAAAAAAGGTATCGGACCATGTTATGTAGATAAATACAAACGTTGTGGTATCCGTATCGCTGATTTATTAGATGCTGATCTATTCAAGAAAAAATTAGAACAAAATCTGAAAGAAAAAAATGAACTATTCGAAAAAATCTATGAAACTGAAGGATTCACAGTAGAAGAAATCTTCAATGAGTACTTCGAATATGGAAAACAACTAGCTCAATATGTTACAGACACTTCTAAAGTATTAGAAGATGCACAAAATGAAAATAAAAACATCTTATTCGAAGGTGCACAGGGGGTAATGTTAGACATCGATCACGGTACATATCCATATGTTACATCATCTAACCCATCTGCAGGAGGAATCACTGTTGGTAACGGATTTGTTCCAACAAACGGACTTAAAGTATTAGGTATTTCAAAAGCTTATACTTCACGTGTAGGTGATGGACCATTCCCAACTGAATTATTTGATGAAATTGGTTCTAGAATTCGTGAAATTGGACACGAATATGGAACTGTAACAAAACGTCCACGTCGTATAGGATGGTTTGATACTGTAGTAATGCGTCACTCAGCTCGTGTATCTGGAATGACTAATCTGTCAGTAAACTGTCTAGATGTACTTTCAGGTCTTAAAGAACTTAAAATATGTACAGCATACGATTATAAAGGTGAAATCTTAACTGAATACCCAGCTAATGAAAACATCATTAAAGATTGCAAGCCAATCTATGAAACATTACCAGGATTCGATGAAGATATTACAGGTGTAACATCACTTGATGAGCTTCCTGATAACGCAAGAAAATATTTAGAAAAAATCGAAGAATTAGTAGGTGTTAAAATCTCTGTATTCTCTACTGGACCAGATAGAACACAAACTCACCTACTTGAAGATTTATGGAATTAAAATAAAATGAAATGATAAGTAGACTTCGAGGTAATTATACTATACCTCGAAGTTTATTTTTGTAAAAATTATATTGAAAAATACAAAAAAAGGTGACGAAAATGTCACGTAGTGTAGTTATTTTTATAGATATAGAGAAAATAGATTAGAATATGACGTATTTGTCACGTAATTAAAATAAGTATTAATTAAATGGTAAAATATATTTGAAAAGACTATTTTAATAATCTTTAATGTATTTATTTGTAGAAAAAAATAGTTATAAATTATTCTTAATATTAAAATTTAGGAGATAAGAAATGGATGAAAAGAATTTGCATGGAAGTATTTTTAAAAAACTTAGAGAGGAGAGAGGGTATAAGTTAAAAGATGTCGCAGGCGATGTAATCTCTACGAGAACATTAATGCGCTTTGAAGCTGATGAAACTAGTATTTCAATTGCAGTTTTTGAGAAATTATTGGAAAATTGTGGTATAGGGTTTCTGGATTATTTAGTATATTATTTTGACAATGCTTATATAGAAAATTCTGAATTTTCGAAAAAACTTAGTGGATATGTGCAATCTGGTTCTCAATCAAAGATAGTAAATGAATGTAAAAAGGAACTAAAGAAAAATAAAATTGGACTATCAAAAAGAATAGATATTTTATCGATTATACAAGCATCAAATTGGAGAGAAGAGGATAGAGAAATATCTGATAATAAGAGAATAATTAGGGAGATAATTGAGTCAACTAATAAATTAGGTTGGAATGAAATAATCGGACTTAACTTTTTAATAGAATACTCCTCACGAGAAGAGTATTCTATTGAATATATCGATAGAATTATTGTAGAGTGTTTACAAAATATTCCTGTCAGGAATTATCTGAGTCAATATGTTGGTAGTGCATATTGTAATTTATTAATTGGATCGTTAGCATTTTTATCAAGAAATGGTTATTATGAATTAGTTGAAAAAAGATGTAAGGAGGCAATTGAAGTTTTTGATGAACAATCCTTTTTAATAGAAAAAACGAATTTTTATGTAGAAGTACTGAGAATTTTAGCTACAGTATATTTACGCCAAAATAAAAAAGAAGGTATTGATCTTGCTAATAAGGTTTTAAAATATAAAAATATTGTTGCGGAAATTACTGGTGATGCTTATCATAAAAGGTTAAGAGACGCCGCTTATAAAAATTTTTATGAAGTAAATAAAACAGGTTTAGACATAGAATTTTAAAAATAAATAAAAAAAATAGATTTTTTAAGAAATTGATTTGCTATAAGCGAATTAGTTTCTTTTTTTGTTTTTAGAAAACTTAAAATAATATGTACTGTAAAAAATTTAGAGGACATATTTGTCATATTGAGAAGATAAATGAGTAAAATATGAAGTTTATATTCAGTAATGTGACGATTTTTTCATGATTTATGTTAACCCTAATATTATATGATAAAATTATTTTTATAAAGTGATTGTTTACATATTTTTATGGAGGAAATTAATTATGATAAAAAGAAAGCAAAGATTTTCTTTAAGAAAAAATAAAATCGGAACAGCCTCGGTATTATTAGGTTTAACGATAGTAGGAGCTAGTTACACTGGATCACAAGTTCAAGCAGCGGATGTCCCTGTGGAGACAACTGTTAAACAAGATAAAACATATACTGTCTCTGATGAACAAGTATTAGATGCAAAGAAAAAAGTTAATGATAAAAAAGTCGAAATCGATAATAAAACTAAAGAAGTAGACCTTAATAAAAATGAAATTGCAACTACTCAGAATGAAAAAAATGAATTAGAAAAAAAAGTTGATTCTTTAGTAAAGGATATTGACGAAGGTAAAAAAATAACACCAGATGTAATTGAAGGTGTGAAAAATGATATAAAAAAAGCTGAAACAGATAAAGCTACTAAAGAGCAAGAATTTGACCAAGCTCAAAGAGATAAAGCGGCTAAACTAAATGCTAAAAATACTGCAGATGAAAAAGTTAAAGATGCTCAAAAAGCAGCAGATGAAGCAGATAAAGATGTAGATCTTAAGAAAAAAGCATTTGACCCTGGACAAATAGATATAGCGAAAAATAAATTAACAGAAGCTGAGAAAATCTTAAATGAAAAACAAAAACAAAATGATAATGCTCAAAAAGAATTAGATGACGCTAAAGTACACGACGAAGATTTAGCAAATCGTAGAAATGATGCAAACACTGATTTAAATAATAAAAAACAAAATAGAGAGGAAAAACAACATTTATTAGATGAAGCTAAACGTAAACAACAAGAAGCTAAATCGGCTGTTGAAAAATTTCCATACCCAACTAAATTCTTAGCAACCAAAGAATGGTTAGATGCATTCAATAAATTCAGAAGTATTCATAATGAAAGGTTTGATATGAAAGCATGGGAAGCTAAAAATCCAATCACTGATGATACTGATCCAGAAGAATATGCAGCAAGAATGGACAAAGCTATGGATGAGTTCTATGCTGACAAAAATAGCCGAGAACTTGACATGATTAAAAAACTACAAGTTATTGAAAATAGCCAACCAAAGGCGAACTCTTTAAAATACGGTAACAAAACTGATGATAAAATTACGTACGAAATCAACAACTTACCACAAGATGTACATCTTGAGTTATCTCAATACTTTGCACATTTAGTAAATGATGCACGTTCTCAACTAGGTATCTCAGATAAAATCAAAGTTCACTTAGATGCTATTGAATTCGCTAAAGAAGTTGCTAAATCTGTAGTGGACAATAACGCAACAGTTGACGGACACTTCGGGCGTGGTATCAATGATGCTGCGCGTAAACGTGGACTGGCTACATCAGCCGACCCAGGTGTTGATACAGAAAAACAATATTATGAAAATTTAATGGTTTCAAAAAGATCTGACAACACAGTAACACGTTCTGAACTATTTGCTTATCTATACAAATACTTTAATATTTTCATGCACGAAGGGGCATTAAGCGGACACTACAACCATGCATTATCACTTATTAGTTCTAAGAATGTAGGGGTTTCATTCTCACACTTACAAGATGGGACATTTAAACTACATGCAATCTCAATTAACCCAGGATTTGTTAAAAACGATAACGACAATGTAGAATATGAAAAACGCTATGGTGCAGCTACATTACTTGATAATGTTGATTATCCAGACAGAGACGTATTACAAAAAGCATACGATGATGCAATAAAAGACGTTGAAAAAGCTACACAAGAATTAGATAAAGCGACTAAAGACGTTACTGATGCTCAAAATAAAGTTGATGAGTTAAGTAAAATTAAAGAAAAAACACAAGACGCACAAATTAAATTTAATAAAGCTGCAAAAGATTTACAAGATGCAGAAAAAGAAAAGCAAAAAGCTGAAGAAAATTTAAGGAATGTAACAGCAGATCAAGATTCTAAACAAAGAGCATTAAACGATGCGTTAAATGTTCAAAAACAAAAACATGATGAATTAAATAAAGCTAAAGATGATGCAAATAGAGCGCAAAAAGAATATGAGGATGCTCTAAAAGCTTGTAAAGATAAACACGAAGATTTGAAGATAATTCTAGATAAAATCCAATCTTTAACTAAAAAGAAAAAAGATATGGAAGATAAAGTAGCTAAATTTGCTGACAATGAAAAAGAGCTTGTTAAAGTAAAAGCTCAACTTCAAGATATAGTGAATAAGCTGACAAATCTTTTACAAACTCAAACAAAATTAAGCGATCAATTACAAAAATTAATATCTGAATTAAAAGATTTAGAAAAAGAATATAATCGTTTATTACAAATCTATACAAATGAACGTATGCAAGAGCCACCTATAGATCCAAAACCTTTTATAGATATTAAAGAAGAAGTTAAGGAAGAAGAACTTGACTATAGAACTGTAGAACAAAATGATCCAACATTAGAAGAAGGAAAACGTGTCGTTAAAGTAAAAGGTAAAAAAGGTCGCAAATCAATTAAAACAATAACACTATCAGAAAATGGAAAAGTATTAGATGTAGTGACTCAAGAAACTATTCTTGAAGATGTTGTAGATGAAGTAGTTTTAGTGGGAACTAAGAAACCAGGAGATAAACCAGAAGACAAAGCTCCAAGTTCATCTAACAACCAACCTGACTTACAACGTCCAAGTGTTAATTCAAATGGTTTAAAAACTTTACCTAATACAGGTGAAAGCCAAAGTGGAATGGCAACAGTAGCAGGTTTAGTAGCCTTAGCAGTAGCTGCAAGACTAAGAAAAAAAGATAAACAAAACTAATTATGAAACTAATAAATGTGAAATATTAGTATAGATCACAATCCTACATTAATTTGAAATAAATATTTAAACCTCGAGGTATAAAGTAATTATACCTTGGGGTTTTTGTTCATATATATTTTGTGAGAGTAAATTTATAAATCATCAAGTTATATAAATTAATCAGAAGAAATATTTAAGATTTATGGTAAAATATAAGTATATTATTATGGAGTTATTGTAATAAATATCTTTACATTTAAAAATGTACTTAATAAACATATTGATTGTTGAATAACTAGTATAGGAGATGAAAATGAACGAGAAAAATATGCATGGAAGTATTTTTAAAAAAATAAGAGAGGAAAGAGGATATAAGTTAAAGGATGTCGCAAGTGGAGTTATTTCTACAAGAACACTTATTCGATTCGAATCTGATGAAACGAGTATCTCTATTGCAATTTTTGAAAAATTATTAGAAAAATGTGGTATTAGTTATGTAGATTATTTGGCTTTTTACTATGATTATGCTTTTGAAGAGAATACTGAATTTGTACAGAAAATGCAGATGCACATACAATCAGGTTCAACATCAAAAATAGTAAATGAATGTAAAAAAGAATTAAGGAAAAATATTATAGATTTTGATAGAAGAATAGATATTTTAGGAGTTATAGATAGTTTAAATTGGAATGAGAACATAGAATTATTTAATGAAAATAAGAGAATCATTAAGGAGAAGATAGAGTCTACGAGTAAACTAGCATGGGATGAAATATATGGATTATTAATTTTAATAAATTCTGCATCAAGGGATGATTTTTCAGTTGAGTATATAGATAGAATAATAGAAGAATGTTTAGAAAATATTCCTTTTGGAAATTATATGAGTAAATATTTAAGTACTGCCTATTGTGATTTATTACTTGCCTCTTTGGCATTCTTATCAAGAAATGGTTATTATCCCTTAGCTGAGAAACGATGTAATGATGCGCTAGATATTTTTAATGAACAGATATTATTAATAAATAGATCGAATTACTATATTTCTGTTATTTCAATATTGTCTAAGTTATATTTACGTCAAAATAAAAGAGAAGGGGCAGAACTTGCTAATAAATTATTAAAAATTCAGAATTTAACTAATGAACTTACTAATGATTCTTTTCGAAAAGCGTTAATGGATCAAGGATATAAAGCTATTTGTGAAATAAATAAAACTGATGTTGATCTTGAATTTTAATAGTTTTAGAATATTTAAAAAAGTTGAAGAAACTAATTTGTTATGTAGCGAATTAGTTTTTTTGTTTGTGAAAGTTATTTTTAAATGTAATATTTATAAGACAGTTTTGTCATATTAGAGTGATAAATAATTAGGGTAATGGATATTAGAAAAAAAGTGACTATTTCTTCATGATTAATGTAAACAATAATTGTCCATTATACTATATAAAATTAAAAATTTTGGTTATACATAAATTAATCACAAAAAATATTTAAGATTTATGGTAAAATATAAGTATATTATGATTATGTGTAGTTATTATTATCTATGATTTTATACGAATATTTTACAATAGAAAAATATAAATAGAAAAATATTGATTGTTTAATAACTAATCTAGGAGAAAAAAATGAACGAAAAAAATATGCATGGAAGAGTTTTTAAAAAGTTAAGAGAGGAAAGAGGGTATAAGTCTAAAGATGTCGCAGGTGATATTATTTCAACAAGAACATTAACACGTTTTGAAGCAGATGAAACAAGTCTACCTATTGCCACATTTGAAAAATTATTAGAAAATTGTGGTATATCATATTTAGACTTTTTAGTGTACTATTATGATTATACTGAAATAGAAACTACGAATTTTGCAAATAGAATGCAGTCGTATTTACAAACAGGTTCTTCATCGATGATAGTGAATGAATGTAAAAAAGAATTAAAGAAAAAAGACATTTCTTATA